>CAJLWS010000038.1 GCA_905210385.1 uncultured Eubacteriales bacterium
GGCTTGGCCCGCTGGGGCGCGAACTCTGCGAGGCTTTTTCGACAAGCTGAATCATGGGGCAGTAGGCTCCATTATTTTTTGAACATTAGTTAGCGGTTGCTAACCGTTTTGGCGGATATTCGCGGCTGGCCATGCCGCCCTTATCAGATACACCAAATCCGGTGAAACAAGGAGGAGTTCGTTTGAAAAAGCAGTCCAATCTGTCCCGGCTGCTGGGCTACGCGGGAGGGCACAGATACCTGACCTACGCGTC
Source organism: uncultured Eubacteriales bacterium (assembly GCA_905210385.1). Lineage (GTDB taxonomy): Bacteria > Bacillota > Clostridia > Oscillospirales > Oscillospiraceae > Enterenecus. The sequence continues at coordinate 254 of CAJLWS010000038.1, forward strand.
CTGGGTGCTGTCCGCCCTCAGCGCCCTCATCGCCCTGGTGCCCTACTGGTACATCTGGCGCATCATCCAGGAGGTGCTGGAGGTGGCCCCTGACTTTGGCCGGGCCCAAAACCTGACCCACTACGGCTGGATGGCGGTGCTGTTCGCGGTGGTCGCCGTGCTGGTGTACATCGCCGCTCTGATGTGCTCCCACATGGGGGCCTTCCGAATCGCCACCAACCTGCGCTTGGCCGCTATGAGGCACATCGTCAGGCTGCCCCTGGGGGCGGCGGAACAATTCGGCAGCGGCAAGCTGCGGAAAATTGTCAACGATTCCAGCGCCGCTACCGAGACCTATCTGGCCCACCAGCTCCCCGACCGGGCAGGGGCTATCGCTACCCCCTGCGGCCTGCTGGTGCTGCTGCTGGTCTTCGACTGGCGTCTGGGGTTGCTGAGCCTGGTGCCGGTGGTGCTGGCTTTTCTCATCATGATGATGATGACCGGGGCACGGATGCAGCAAAAGATGAAGGAGTACCAGGACGCATTAGAGGATATGTCCAACGAGGCGGTGGAGTACGTCCGGGGTATCCCGGTGGTCAAAACTTTCGGGCAGACCATCTTCTCCTTCAAGAAGTTCAAGGGATCCATTGACCGATATCAGAAGTGGGTCATCGCTTACACCAAGGAGCTGCGCCTGCCCATGATGCTCTACACCGCCGCAGTCAACGGTGTGTTCGTTTTTCTCATCGCCGGGGCGCTCTTTCTCACCCGGGACGGGGTGACGGCGGACTTCCTGCTGAACCTGATGTTCTACATCATCATCACCCCCATCATCTCGGTGACCCTCACCCGGATTATGTTCCAGAGCGAGAACGCCATGATCGTGGACGACGCCCTCCAGCGCATCGACAGTGTGCTGAACCTCCAGCCCCTGAAGGAGGCCGACCACCCCCGGCACCCGGCGGACGCCTCGGTGGAGCTGTCCCACATCCGATTCAGCTATGACGGGCAGAACGACGTGCTCAAGGACATCTCCCTAAAAATCCCCGCCGGGCAGAAGATCGCTCTGGTGGGTCCCTCTGGTGGAGGGAAGACCACCCTGGCCAATGTCATTGCCCGGTTCTTCGATCCCCGGAGCGGCAGCGTGAAAATCGGAGGCGTGGACGTGCAGGACATCCCCAAGGAGGAACTGATGAACACCGTGTCCTTTGTGTTCCAGAACAGCCGCCTCATCAAAACCTCCATCCTGGAAAATGTGCGCCTGGGAAGGCCGGACGCCACCCGGGAGGAGGTGCTCTCCGCCCTTCACAACGCCCAGTGCGACGACATTTTGGAGAAGCTGCCCCAGGGGGTGGACACGGTGATCGGCACCAAAGGGGGCTTCCTGTCCGGCGGGGAGCAGCAGCGCATCGCCATCGCCCGGGTGATGCTGAAAAACGCCCCCATTCTGATTTTGGATGAGGCAACAGCATTCGCGGACCCAGATAACGAATCCCGGGTCCAGGCCGCCTTCTCCCGCCTGTCCCGAGGGAAGACGGTGATCCTAATCGCCCACCGGCTGTCCACCGTGGCCAACGTGGACCAGATCTACGTGGTGAAGGACGGGCAGATCGCGGAACACGGCACCAGCCGGGAGTTGCTGGAGCGGGACGGGCTGTTCCGCCGGATGTGGGATAACTACCAGAGTTCCGTTCAGTGGAAGGTTGCAAAGGAGGCGTGAAAACCATGATTCAACGGCTGCAAAAAAAGTACGCCCTGTCCGAGCAGGGCGCCAAGGACCTGGTGAAGGGTTGCCTGGCCTGCCTATTCCAGAACCTCACCTTCCTGTTCCCGGTATGGCTTTTGTACCTGCTGGTCCGCGACTTGCTCTCCGGCGGCGTGCCCGCAGGAAGGGTTGTCCTGTACGGGGTGGGCTGCTTGGTGTGCGTGGGGCTGATCCTGCTGTCCACCTACATCCAGTACAACGCCACCTACTTTGCCACCTATGTGGAGAGCGGCGTGCGCCGCATCACCCTGGCCGAGCGGCTCAGGAAAATCCCCCTGTCCTTTTTCGGGAAGAAGGACCTGGCCGATCTGACCAGCACCATCATGGCCGACTGCACCTTCCTGGAGCAGAGCTTTTCCCACTTCATCCCGGAGTTGGCCGGGTCCATCCTGTCCACCACCCTGACCGCCCTGGGCCTGCTGGCCTTTGATTGGCGCATGGCCCTGGCCGCCCTGTGGGTGCTGCCGGTGTCCTTCGCCATTGTGGGCGGCTCGGCCAGGGTGCAGGAGAGGCTGAACCAGAAGGCCATGGACGCCAGGATGGCCTGCGCCGACGGCATCCAGGAGTGCATCGAGGCGGTGCAGGATTTGAAGGCCAACAATGCGGAGGGCGAGTACCTCCGGGGCCTGGAACAGAAAATTCGGGCGGTGGAGCGGCGGAGCATCCTCAATGAGTTCGGCCTGGCGGCCTTTGTGGTGTCCGCCTCCCTCATCCTGAAGCTGGGCATCGCCACCGTGGCCCTGGTGGGGTCTGTCCTGCTTGTGCAGGGGACGCTGGATGTGCTCACCTTCTTCCTGTTCCTGCTGGTGGTGTCCCGGCTGTACGATCCGCTCCAGAGCGCCCTGCAAAACCTGGCGGCGGTGATCTCCACCCGCACCAACATCGCCCGGATGAACGAGATCCTGGACCACCCCGTCCAGCAGGGGGATAGCCGCCTGACCAACCAGGGCTGCGACATCGTCTTTGACCACGTGGGCTTTGCCTACAACACCGGGGAGACGGTGCTGGAAGACGTCTCCTCCACCGCCAAGCAGGGGGAGGTCACCGCCCTGGTGGGTCCCTCCGGCGGGGGCAAGACCACCGTGTCCCGGTTGACCGCCCGGTTCTGGGACCTGGACAGAGGCAAAATCACAGTAGGGGGCATGGACATCTCCAAAATTGACCCGGAGGCCCTGCTCTCCCTGTACTCCATCGTGTTTCAGGACGTGACCCTCTTTGACAACACCATCTTAGAGAATATCCGCATCGGCAGCAAGGACGCCACCGACGAGCAGGTGCTGGCCGCGGCCAGGCTGGCCAACGTGGACGAGTTCGCCGAGAAGCTGCCGAACGGGTACCACACCAACATCGGGGAGAACGGCTGCGAGCTGTCCGGCGGGGAGCGGCAGCGCATCTCCATCGCCCGGGCCTTTTTGAAAAACGCCCCCATCATTCTGCTGGACGAGGCAACTGCCTCCCTGGACGTGGAGAACGAGACGCTGATCCAGACCGCCCTGTCCCGCCTCATCCGGGACAAAACGGTGCTGGTCATCGCCCACCGGATGCGCACTGTGGCCGGGGCGGACAGGATCGTGGTGCTGGACCGCGGCACGGTGGCGGAGGAGGGCTCCCCCGCCGACCTATTGGCCCGGGACGGCCGCTACGCCCACATGGTCAAGCTCCAGACCGAGAGCCAGAGCTGGACGCTGGAGTAATTAGGGAAGCATCCCACCTGTCCAAAAGAGCGAACAGGCCATTGCTCCTGCCAGGACCCGGCTCGTTCAAGTCACAGATCCCTCCGCTATGCTGGTAATGGGCTTCCCTTGCGGCAGATATGAGAATCGAATTCGCGCCTTGTTGGCGGTCCATCCCACGATTCCCAGGGGTGGACCGCCGTATGTATAGGAGCCAGTCTGGGAGAAGGACGTTGAGTGGCGAAAACGGATGAAATCCGTGCCGCCGCGGGAGAGGAAAACCCTGACAGGCCGACATAGTTTTGGGGCTGAATAGAGGGAAGATAGTCCGGGTATAGAGCTAAAATTGAACGGGATGTGAAGAATTTTATCATTGACGTTTTCGGCGGCATAGCTCATAATAAAGAAAAATGGGATGTTGACAATAACAGAAAGGAGCGCATTATGGAGTTAACGCAACTGAAGTATTTCAAGGCCCTTGCAGAAATCGAAAATCTGACCAAAACCGCGGAAAAGTTGTATCTGTCAACTCCTGCGCTCAGCAGCAGCATCAACCGGCTGGAGCAGGAGCTGGGGTTGACCTTGTTTGACCGGATCAGCGGCAAAAACTTGAAGCTCAATGAAAAAGGGAAAGTAATGCTCGCAGCGGTCAATCAAGTGCTGGATATTCTGGACAACGCCCAGCGGACGATTTCCGAGATGGACGATACCAAGGCTATGAGCCTGTCTGTGGCGACGACCTCTCCCATGTTGTTTCAGGATATGTTTCTCGCCTTTCGGAAGGAAAACCCCAGGATTAAACTCACCCATACCTATTTGAACCTTTACCAGCTGAAGGATCATGACTTGTTAAAGCGCTTTGACTTCCTGATCGCCTCGCCCATGGACATCCAGTCTGCCGGTACCAGTTCCACTGTACTGTATAAATATGACCGCCCCATGCTGATGGTCTACCCGGAGCACCCCTTCGCGAAAAGAAAGTATGTGGATGTTTCGGAACTTCACCATGAACCCTTCATTGCGGTAGGCAAGGAGCTATCCTCCAGAAAAATGTTTGATGCGGTGTTCGAAGCGGCAGGTTTCCGCCCAAACATCGTGTTTGAGTGCGACCACATGATGCGGGGGAAGCTTATTCTGGAAGGGCAGGGCATTGGTCTGTCCACTTACTATACGAAACTATCCACCCCCCGTGCCGCTTATGTTTTTGTGGATCTGCGGGGGTGTACTTATATGCGTACACAGTCCCTGTATTGGGATCAGAAACGGGTGCAGACGAAGGCAGCCAAGCAGTTCCGCCAGTTCGCGGTGGAGTATTACCGAAGCATCGACGCGCAGAATCTGGAAGAGGAGAGGTATTATATCGACGACAATTGACATGCCCGATAGGATCTGCGGAGAAGCGCAGCAGATTTAATTAGGATGCTTGAACGATGAAACCGGACCTCATAACGGGGCCCGGTTTTTCTTTTGAATAGAATTGTGCAAAATAGATAAAATCTGAGTACAAAATCAAACAAAAATGTGCAAGGCGTTTTCTTTTTCTTTAATGGTTCATAAAGTTGTTCATAATTCCCGAAAAAGATTAGATGCCATACAATAAATTTGGGCAAAATAATTGCTCTGCCATTCCAAAGATGGAGGCAAATCTATTTTAAAACAGGAGGGTTTCACGATGCAAAAACTGATCATCACACTTGCGCCCACCGGAAATGTCCCGACGAGAGAGACTGCCCCGGCTGCACCCCTGACTCCTGATGAGATTGTTCAGGAGATCAAGGAAGCGGAAGCGATGGGCGTGGCGGTTGCACACATCCACGTGCGGGATGAGAACCTGAAGCCCACCACGAGCCGCGCTGTCTACAAAACCGTTTTGGACAAGCTGGATGCCGCAGGGGTTAAGCTGATCCGGCAGCTGTCCACCGGAGCCCGTGGCGCCACGGGGCTGCAGCGGGGAGATATGCTGGATCTGCCTGCGGAGATGGCCAGTCTGGCCACCGGTTCTTCCAACTTTGCCAAGGGAATCAACGCCAACGATTTTGAACTTATTGAGGCTTTGGCGGACAAGATGTATGCCAACAACATCAAGCCGGAGATCGAAGTGTTTGACATGGCGATGATTTCCAACGCAGTATTCCTCCAGAAGAAGGGCGTTCTGAAAGGTCCGCTGCAGTTTAACCTGGTGATGAACGTCCCCGGCTCCATCGCCGGCACGACCCGCAACCTTCAGTTCCTGGTAGACTCCCTGCCGGAAGGCTCCACTTGGCAGGTGAGCGGGATCGGTTCCTCTCAGGTGCCGCTGCTGACGATGGCAATTGCCATGGGCGGAAATGTCCGCACTGGCCTGGAGGACGTGCTCACCATGCGTAAGGGTGTTCCGGCCACCAACAAGATGCTTTTGGAGCGGGTGCTGCGCATCGCCGACGCGGTGGGCCGTCCCATTGCTACGGCGGATGAGGCCCGGGAGTATCTCAGCCTGACCTGATGGCCATATCCTCCGAGTGGAAAGGGACCTCCCGGCGGAGGTTTCGTTTCTGAGAGGTTCAAAAACGAAAGTTAGAGAGAAAGGAGTTACATGGAATGACACCTCAAATCATCAGCTTAGTTGGCATTTTGGTCGCGCTGGCTCTGATCATTATCCTTTCCTACAAGGGCGTAAACCTGCTGATTGTGGGTCCTCTGTGCGCCTTGATCTGCTGTCTGTTTGCCTGGGGCAGCATTGACGTGGTGGAAGAGGGTATGCTCACCGCCTATGCCACTGGTTTCGGTGATTATGCCACAGATTACTTCATCATGTTTGCGCTTGGCGCCATTTTTGGGCGGCTGACAGGCGACAGCGGGACCGGAAAGACCATCGCACTCAAGCTGGCGGGTATGCTCAACAAGATCCATCTGAAGTCCCGTTGGGCCAGGATCTGCATGACCATCCTGCTCATTGCCCTGATCACTACCATCCTGACTCTGGGTGGCGTATCCTCCTTCGTGGTCATCTTCACCATGGTGGGCATTATGAAGCCGCTGTTTGAAGCCCAGGATATCCCCTGGCATATGTCTCTGTGCGGAATCACCATCGGTTCACAGGTATTTACATCCACGATGATTCCCGGATCGCCGGCCATCCAGAACCTGATCCCCATCGACTACCTGGGGACCACTGCCTCTGCTGCCCCGGTTCTTGGCCTGGCCTCCGCGGCGGTGTCCATCGTGTTCTGCGTCATCTATGTGGTTTACATCTCCAAAAAGGCGGAAAAAGAGAACGAACGATTCCTGCCCACTGGCGAAGTGATCAACCAGACCTTGAAGTCTGACATCGATGTCAGTGAGGGCGAGCGGATTTCCTGGGGCGCCTTTATCAAGGCTCTGCTTCCCTCCGTGATCCTGCTGGTGGCCCTGAATGCTTTCGGTCTGGCCCCCGAGGTGGCTCTATTCATCGGTATCTTGGCTAATATCATCCTTTACTTCCCTGTCATTCCCGATGTGATGAAGTCCTTGGGTGAGGGTGCGTTCAGCGGCGCCAAGACCTTGATGGGCGTATGCGCGGTGGTTGGCTTCGGTGACGTGGTCAGCATCGTGCCTGGTTATGACTTTGTGGTCGGGGCTATGGACGCTCTGCCTGGTCCTCCCATCGTACAGCTAGTAGTAGCAACCAATATCATTGCCGGTATTACCGGATCCGCCTCCGGCGGTTTGGCCATCGCTCTGGAAACCTTCGGTCAGCGGTTCCTGGACATGGGGATTTCTCCCGAAATCATCCATCGTGTCGCGGCTATGTCCAGTTATGGTTTGGACTCTCTTCCCCATAACGGATCTGTCATTAACATGATCAACACCGCCGGGCTAACCCATAAAAATTCCTATAAGCACTTCCTGTGGTGTACAGTCATTATCCCAGTGTTTGTATCTGTGTTCAGCATTGTGTTTGTTCAAATAGGATTGTGCTAATTTGAGGAACCCTCTCATCCGGCAGGTGTACCAGGTGCCAGCCTGGGCGCCTGCCGGAACTCTTAGCAATCAGACAGCAGCGGAGGTGGCAACTTGACAACGAAGGAAAGATTGGAAGAGCTGCAGGCGCGGAAGGCGGCACTGGAGCAGGGCGGCGGCGCTGCGGCGATCGAGCGGCAGCATAAGAACGGGAAGCTGACGGCGCGGGAGCGGATCGAGGCGCTGCTGGATAAAGGCAGCTTCGTAGAGACGGGGACGCTGGTGCAGCACCGGTGCGAGAACTTCGGGATGGAGCGGAAGAAGGTAGACGGGGACGGCGTGGTGACGGGCTACGGCACCATTGAGGGGCGGCTGGTGTACATCTACGCCCAGGACTTCACGGTGATGGGGGGTTCGCTGGGGGAGGCCCATGCGGCCAAGATCGTCCGGGCCCAGCAGACGGCCCTGAAGGTGGGGGTGCCCATCATCGGGATCAACGACTCCGGAGGGGCCCGGATCCAGGAGGGTGTGGACGCTCTGGCGGGCTTCGGCGACATCTTCTACCAGAACACGCTGGCGTCGGGAGTGATTCCCCAGATCTCGGTGATTCTGGGTCCTTGCGCCGGGGGCGCCACATACTCCCCGGCGCTCACCGATTTCATCTTCATGGTGGAGGGCGTGGGAGAGATGTTCATCACCGGCCCTCAGGTGATCGAGACGGTGACCGGGGAGAAAGTGAGCGCGGAGGCTCTGGGCGGAGCCATGACCCACAACAGCGTGAGCGGGGTGGCCCACTTCTGCGACCGCAGCGAGGGGGAGTGCTTCGAGCGGATCCGGGCGCTGCTGCGGCATCTGCCCCAGAACAACCTGGAGGACGCGCCCCGGTGGGAGACGGGGGACGACCCCAATCGGGAGGATGAGAGCCTCAACGAGCTCATCCCGGACAGCCCCAACCGGGCCTATGACATGCGCCGGGTGATCGAGACGGTGGCGGACGGGGGCAGTTTCTTTGAGTACCAGCCGTACTTCGCCAAGAACATGCTCACCGGGTTCATCCACCTGAACGGGCGGTGCGTGGGCGTGATCGCCAACCAGCCCAAGGAGCAGGCGGGGTGCATGGACATCAACGCCTCGGATAAGGCGGCCCGGTTCATCCGCACCTGCGATTGCTACAACATTCCGCTGCTCACGCTGGTGGACGTGCCCGGCTTTCTGCCTGGTACGTCCCAGGAGTACGGTGGTATCATCCGGCACGGGGCGAAGATGCTGTACGCATACAGCGAGGCGACGGTGCCCAAGGTGACGCTGGTGCTGCGCAAGGCGTACGGCGGGGCGTACATCGCCATGTGCTCCAAGCACCTGCACTCCGACCTGGTGCTGTCCTGGCCCACAGCGGAGATCGCGGTCATGGGGCCGGATGGGGCGGCGAACATCATCTTCCGGAAGGAGATCGCCCAGGCAGAGGATCCGGCGGCCAAGCGGAAGGAGAAGGTGGAGGAGTACCGGTCCATGGCGGCCAGCCCCTACCAGGCGGCAGCCCACGGGTACCTGGACGACGTGATCGAGCCGTCCCAGACCCGCAAGCGGCTGGTGAGCGCGTTTGAGATGCTGGCCGGGAAGCGGGAGCAGCGGCCGTCGAAGAAGCACGGCAACATTCCGCTGTAAGGAGGGGCGGCCATGGAGTGGTATTACATTGCGGGCATCGCCGTTGTGGTGGTGATCGCCCTGGCGCTGATCCTGCGGGCGCGCTCAGGGGGGCAGGAGGAGCAGTCGGCTCCCGTACCGGCCCAGGCGGCGGAGGCGCCGGCGGCCGGGGCAGCCCCGGTCCAGACCGGGAACGACGAGGCAGTTGCGGCAGTGATCGCGGCGGTGGTGCTGTCCATGTGGGAGGGCCCCGGAGAGTTGGTCATCCGGAGCATCCGCCGTGCCGGCGCCACGGAGAGCCTGTGGGCCCAGGCAGGCCGGCAGGACCTGATGAAATAGAGATGGGAGGGTAATATCTTGAAGTATTTTGAGATCACGATCAACGGAGTAGTCTACCAGGTGAGCGCTCAGGAGGTCGCCGCCCCGGGCAAGGGGGCGACGGCGCAAATCAGTGAAACAGGCGGGCAAGGCAGCAAGGCCGAAAACTGCAGCCCTTCTATTCTTCAGAGAGGAAATCGAAGGCATACTGCGCTGCAGCA
>CAJLWS010000039.1 GCA_905210385.1 uncultured Eubacteriales bacterium
TTAGTTGGCTTTCTCCGAACGAATTCACTGTCCAATATGTTTGACAAACCTACAAAAATGAACAAAACTATCCAAAAGCTACGAAATACTTCCTGAGGAAGAACGCGAGAGGAAGCGCAAGCTGACCAGGAAAAGAAACGGGCAACTATAATGGACTTTTTTGGAGTTTTGTCCAGCGTCGGGGGTAGGCAGGGGGCGTGGGCCGCACCTTTTCCACCACGATCACCCGGTGGGTTACCTGGGTGTGGGGGATGGCATAGTCGTAAGTCCCCGCCAGCTCGCCGCCCAGCGTTTGGATGGCGGGGCGGGCGGCGTCCAGCTCCCCTTCGCTGTCCACGCTTTTCATGGCCAGGAACCGGCCGCCCACCTTCACGAAGGGCAGGCACAGCTCGCACAGCAGCCGCAGGTCGGCCACCGCCCGGGCGGCGGCAAAGTCGAACCGCTCCCGGAGGGCGGGGTCCTGACCCTCCTCCTCGGCCCGGCCGTGGAGAAACGTCAGGCCGGACAGACCCAGGTCCACCGACAGCTCCTCCAGCCAGGCCAGCCGTTTTTGCAGGCTGTCCAGCAGGGTGACCTCCAGCGAAGGGACTAGGATTTTCAGCACCATGCCGGGAAAACCCGCTCCAGTGCCTACGTCGATGAGGGTTTTGCCGATGAACCGTCCGCACTCTAATAGGGGGGCGCAGTCTAGCATGTGCAGGGTGGCCACGTCCCGGGGGTCGGTGATGGCGGTGAGGTTCATCACTTGGTTTTTAGCCAGCAGCTCCTCCCCGTACCGGTCCAGCAGAGTGGGGGCCTGCCGGGGTACGCCTCCCGTCAGCCCCAGCGCGTCCAGCCCGGAGGCGATGAGGCCCTCCATTCCCATCCGCTCAGGCATAGGCGGTCTGGAAGGCGTGGATCAGGGCGGGAACGCCCAGAAGCAGGCCGAAGGCGATGGCGGCTAAGCAGATGATCACAATGACCACGGTGAGTACGATACCGCCGGGCGCGGTGCCCTTCCGCTGCCGGTAGACAGCCAGGACGATGCCGGCCACCGCCACGGGGAGGAGAAGCAGGGGAAAGGTCCCCGGCATCTCCTTGCCGGTATAGATAAAAAAGGTGATGAGGAACAGCAGCATCAGCACATAAGCGATACCCATCCAGGCCGCCGTCCGCTTCTCAAAGGAGGCGGGGGTGTAGGAGGGCTGCTGCTCCTGGTTGCGTTCAGAATCGGCCATGATAACCTCCGGAAAGTGGGTTGGTCAGCGGTCCTTCTGCTCCTTCAGCAGGTCCCGGATCTCGGTGAGCAGTTTCTCCTCATTGGAGGGCTCCGGCGGGGCGGGAGGAGCTTGCTCTTCCTCCTTCCTGGCTAGGGCCATGGCCTTGTTCACCGCCTTGACGATGCAGAATACCACCAAGGCCAGGATGAGGAAGTTGATGACGGCGGAAAGGAAGCTGCCGTAGTTCAGGGTGTTGGGGGCGGCGTCCTCCGCCAAGGGGTAGAAGGTGGGCAGGGTGACGGACATGGAGGAGAAGTCCACGCCGCCCAGGAAGATGGACACGATGGGCATGATGATGTCGTTGGTGAGGGAGGTGGTGATGGTGGAGAAGGCGCCGCCGATGATGACGCCCACCGCCAGTCCAAGGACATTGCCCTTGTTGATGAATTCCTTAAATTCCTTGATGAATCGTTTCATATGTTTTCTCTCTTCTCTATGGAATCGTTTCCCCTGCCGGCGAATCGCGGGCAGGGGCCGGGGAGCGGCCGCGGGCGGCTACGTCCCCGGCGGGGTGGGGTCGTCGGTGCGCCCGGCCAGGTAGTCCAGGGAGACCCCAAAGTAGTCGGCGAGCTTAATAAGCGGCGGCAAGGTGGGTTCCGCTTCGCCGCGCTCATAGCGGCAATAGGTGCGGTAATTCAAACCGGCATCCTTCGCCACATCGGCCTGAGTCTGATTCAGCTTGTTTCGGCACAGTAAAAGCCGAGATTGAAAAATTTCCATGTCGATCACCAAACCTCTTGACAGGACAAATCTGGCACATTATAATACAACCACAGAAACAAGACAAGTTTGTCTTATCGAAATGGAGGAACCACCATGACAACACTCTACGATGCCCTGTACAACTACGCCATCGGCCGCCAGGGCCTGACCAAATGGCTCCACGACGAGGACATCGTCAAGGACTACCGGAACAGCCGGAGCTTCGCCGGGCAGCAGCGGGAGGCCCTGCTGGGCCTTCTGAACGGGGAGGCGCGGACCCTGTTCCAAAAATACGGCGAGAACCGGGAGGAGCAGGGGGAGCTGGAGGGCTACATGCTGTTCTGCCAGGGGGTGGCCCTGGGCCTCCAGCTGGGAGTACGGGCCTGCTTTTGACCGCCGGAGCCCGGCAGGGCGGGGCTTCAGTGCTTGGGTGTTAGTACTTGAGTGCCGCCCATGTAGGGCCAGAGCACTTCGGGAATCTTCACCGTGCCGTCGGCCTGGAGGTTGTTCTCCAGGAAGGCGATGAGCATGCGGGGAGGGGCCACCACGGTGTTGTTCAGGGTGTGGGGCAGGTAGGTGCCCCGCTCCCCCTTCACCCGCATCTTCAGGCGGCGGGCCTGGGCGTCGCCCAGGTTGGAGCAGGAGCACACCTCAAAGTACTTCTTCTGCCGGGGGGACCAGGCCTCAATGTCGCAGGACTTGACCTTCAGGTCGGCCAGGTCGCCGGAGCAGCACTCCAGCTGGCGCACCGGGATGTCCAGGGAGCGGAACAGCTCCACGGAGTAGCGCCACATCTTCTCGTACCAGTCCATGGAGTCCTCGGGCTTGCAGACCACGATCATCTCCTGCTTCTCGAACTGGTGGATGCGGTACACCCCCCGCTCCTCAATACCGTGGGAGCCCTTCTCCTTGCGGAAGCAGGGGGAGTAGGAGGTCAGGGTCTGGGGTAGGGAGTCCTCGGGGATGATCTGGTCGATGAACTTGCCGATCATGGAGTGCTCGCTGGTGCCGATGAGGTACAGGTCCTCCCCCTCGATCTTGTACATCATGGCGTCCATGTCGGTCTGGCTCATGACGCCCTCCACCACGTTGCCGTGGATCATGAAGGGGGGGATGCAGTAGGTGAAGCCCTTGCCAATCATGAAGTCCCGGGCGTAGGCCAGCACGGCGGAGTGGAGGCGGGCGATGTCCCCCATCAGGTAGTAGAACCCGGCGCCGGACACCCGGCCGGCGGCGTCCATGTCTACGCCGTCGAACTTCTCCATGATCTCCGTGTGGTAGGGGATCTCATGGTCGGGCACCACCGGCTCGCCGAACCGCTCCACCTCCACGTTGGCCGAGTCGTCCGGGCCGATGGGGACGGAGGGGTCGATCATCTGGGGGATGACCAGCAGGATTTTGTGGATCTCCCGGGCCAGCTCGCCCTCCAGCTGCTCCAGCTCAGCCAGCCGGTCGGCGTTGGCCTTCACCTGGGCCTTGACGGCCTCGGCCTCCTCCAGCTTGGAGGGGTCCTTTTTCGCCTGGCCCATGAGGACGCCAACCTGCTTGGACAGGGTGTTCCGGGCGGCCCGGAGGTTGTTGGCCTCGGTCATGGCGTCCCGGTTGCGCCGGTCCAGCTCGATGACCTGGTCTACCAGGGGGAGCTTCTCCTCCTGAAACTTTTTCTTAATATTTTCCTTGACGGCGTCCGGGTTCTCCCGGATGAATCTGATGTCCAGCATGGTTCACGCACCTTCTCTTTTCCCATAAAGTTGATGTTTCACGTGAAACAAGATGTGTCGCAAGTTCCTGGAGAAAACTGACATGAGATTTCAGCTCTAGTTTTCCTCCGACTCCAGGTATCCGCCCTGGCGCAGGGCATCCTCCAGCGCGGCAAGGCGTTCATTCTGCGCCTCGTCCAGGGCCTGGACCAGGTCGTCCTGGTCGATCAGGTTTTGCAGCGCGCTAGCGGCATCTGTCGGGCTGCCGGTGTAGTAGAGCAGCTCCGCTTGGCTCAGCAGGGACAGGGCCTCCAGCTGCCGCTGCAGCGTTTGGATCTGGGCGGCGCTGCTCTCCAGCTGCCCGTTCGATTCCTCTGCCAGCTCCTGAACCTGCTGCAGCTGGTCTTCCAGGTCGGCCAGCTGCTCCCGCAGCCGCTCGTTTTCCTCCCGCAGCTCGTCCACCGTCTGGAAGGAGGTGAGGGAGTCCTGGAGGTTGCCGATGATGGCGTTGCTGTTGCGCTGCTGCATGAAGTAGGCCATGAGGAGCAGCAGGAAGGCGGCGGCAAAGAGAATGATGAGGTAGATGGCCACCGACTGCTTTCGCTGGGGCTTGACCGGGGGATCGCTCCTGCTTTCATCCTCCTCCGGCGTCTTCTCCTGGAGCTCTTCCCTATCCATTCGGGGTACCCCCTTCCCGCCGTTTCGGCGTCAGGGTGTTCAAAAGGTCCAGCAAGGCGTTCAAATCATCCATATTGTAGAACTCCAGCTCCAACCGGCCCTTCTTCCTGCCCGTGGTGATGGTGACCTTTCGGCCCAAGCGGCCGGAGAGACTCTCCTCCGCGGCCTGCACATAGATGCGGTTGGGGTCATCTTTGACCTCCCTTCTGGGAGTGGGCGTGGCCAGGGAGAACTTCTTGGCGGCCGCTTCCGCCTGGCGGACGCTGAGTCCCTGCTGAATGATTTCCTTTGCGAAGGCATCCTGGGCCGATTCCCCTTCCACCATGAGCACAGCTCTGCCGTGCCCGGCGGACAGGGTGCCCTCCACCAGCATCTCCCGGACGGCAGGAGGGAGGGCGGTGAGGCGCAGGGCATTGGCGATGGCGGGACGGGACTTGCCCATCCGCTTGGCCACTTCCTCCTGGGTCATACCGTAGTCGGTGAGCAGGAGCAGGTAGCCCTCCGCCTCCTCCATAGGGTTGAGATCCTCCCGCTGGAGGTTCTCAATCAGGCCCAGCTCCATGACCTTTCGGTCGTCCGCCTCCAGGATTACCGCTGGGACCTCGGTCAGCCCAGCCAGCTTCGCGGCGCGCCAGCGCCGCTCCCCAGCGATGATCTGATAGTAGCCTGAGTTGAGGCGGCGCACTGTCAGGGGCTGAATGATGCCGTGCTCCCGGATAGAGTCCGCCAGATCGGAGAGAGATTGATCGTCAAACCGTTTTCTAGGTTGATTTAAACCGGGTTCCACTTGAGAAATGGGCAAAAAAACAGAGCCGGACTCCTGCGTCTGAAGAGCGGCGTCCCCCATGAGGGCGCCCAAGCCCCGGCCCAGACCTTTGGCTTTTGCCATGAACCAGAACCATCCTTTCTGCTTACCAGTGTTAGTGAATGGATCAAGAGACCGTTCCGCCGTTCTTCCGGTAAAACTCCCGAGCCATAGCCTCGTAGGCGTCAGCGCCCCTGGAGAGCCGGTCATAGGCAGACACCGGCTTCCCATGGCTGGGGGCCTCGGAGAGACGGACGTTGCGGGGAATCACCGAGGCGTACACCTTGCCGGGGAAGTAGCGTTTGACCTCCTCGGCCACCTGCATGGACAGGTTGGTGCGCCCGTCGTACATGGTGAGCAGTACGCCCTCCAGCTCCAGGGACGGATTCAGGGACCGCTTGGCCAGGCGGACGGTATAGAGCAGATCGCTCAAGCCCTCCAGGGCATAGTACTCGCACTGGACAGGCACCAGCAGGGTGTCCGCAGCGCACAGAGCGTCTAAGGTGAGCAGCTCCAGGGAGGGGGGGCAGTCAATGAAGAGGAAGTCATAGGAATCCTGGACCTCCTGCAGAGCATCCCGCAGGCGGTATTCCCGCCGGTCCAGGGAGATCAGTTCCACCGTAGCCCCGGACAGGGACTTGTTGGCCGGTACCACGTCGGCCCACCGCGTATGTACCACAGCCCTGGACAGGGGGATCAGGCCCATAATCACGTCATAGATATTGGGAGAATGGGCCTTGTCCACCCCGAAGCCGGAGGTGGCATTGCCCTGGGGGTCAAAATCACACACCAGGACCTTAGCGCCGAGCTCAGTAAGAGCAGCGGCCAAATTGACGCAGGTGGTGGTTTTGCCCACACCGCCTTTTTGATTGACGATTGCAATGGTCTTTCCCATAGAGGGACCCGCCTTTTCCCGGCACAGAGCGCCGCAACAATAAACCGAAAGATTGTCGGTAAACTTCATTATAGCCATTTCCACGGCACATTGCAACCTCTTTCATAAGACATGAGAGAAAAAATTATGTCAATGCCTCCGAAGAAGCATTGACAGGAAGGGAGTGTTTCACGTGAAACCAAGCTTTGGACAAGAAAGAGAGTTTCACGTGAAACAAAAATTACAGAAAACCGGTTACGATTAAAAAGAGGGAGGAGAGGTCTGCTTTTGAATATGAATGGTCAAGGTAATTTCCCGATCTGTTTCCTCTCGGCCACATTGGGCTTGAACACCAGCGGACTGCATGACCGCCAGACCCCGTTGGACAGTGTTGAGAAACAGGCGAACGTCTCTGGTGCGGTAGATAGGCTTTGCCCTACGGAGCGGTTTTCGGCACAGTCGGTCCACATACTGTTCGGTCTGAGCTACATTCAGCCCGGAGCGGATGATATGCTGGGCTGCTTTGCGCTGGAGATCTGGGCGATCCAGACGAAGCAGGGCTCGGGCGTGGCGTTCCGTAAGGTGGGACTGTCTTAGTGACGCAATGACATCCTCCGGCAGCTTCAGCAATCGAAGTTTATTAGCTACAGCAGACTGGCTTTTTCCCACCCGGCGGGCCGCCTCTTCCTGAGAAAGATGGAACTGATCAATGAGCTGACGTAGGGCAACGGCTTCTTCCCACACATCCAGATCCTTACGTTGGATGTTTTCCACCAGAGCCATCAGGGCGGAGGTGTCTTCGTCCGCATCCACTGGTAAGCAGGGGACCGTGGACAGACCCGCCCGCTGGGCAGCCCGCAGACGCCGTTCCCCGGCAATGAGCTCCCAACCCTTCCCTGTCCGCCGGACGGAGAGAGGCTGCAGGACGCCCACTTCTGCGATGGATCGGGACAGCTCGTCCAACTCGGTCTCATCAAAAGCCTGCCGAGGCTGATGGGGGTTGGGAAAAATGGAACTGACGGGCAGATCCAGCACCTGCCGCTTGGAGGCCTTTGCAAAAAGAGCCATAAAACCGCCGCCTTCTGTTAAGAATTTCCAAAATTGTACCATATCCCACGGGAGGTTTCCGTCGAAGGAGGAGGCAGGCGGTGGATTTTCGGCCCTGATCTCTGATTTCAGGCAGAAAAATGGGAGTGGCGGGCCGGGTTGGTTTTTGCTACAATGGGAGAAACAGGTCCCAGGGTCCACCAGGACCGAGAAGAGAGAAAGGGGTGCAGGACTGTGAAGCTGCTGGAGGATCGCATTCGGCGGGACGGAATCGTGGAGGACGGAGAGGTGCTGAAGGTGGACAGCTTTCTCAACCACCAGATGGATGTGGAGCTGTTTGCCCGGATGGGGGAGGAGTGGGCCCGGCTGTACGCAGGGGAGGGGGTCAACAAGATCCTGACCATCGAGGCCTCCGGCATCGGAATCGCCTGTGTGGCTGCCCAGGCTTTTCGGGTTCCAGTAGTCTTTGCCAAAAAGAGTAAGACCAAGAACATCGCGGGGGATGTGTATACCGCCCAGGTGGAGTCTTTCACCCACGGGGGGGTATATGAGATCATGGTGTCCAGGCGGTTCCTGCTCCCCACGGACCGGATTTTGATTATCGACGATTTCCTAGCCAACGGCGCGGCCCTCCAGGGACTGATCCATTTGGTGGAGCAGGCGGGGGCGGCCCTGGTGGGGGCGGGCATCGCGGTGGAGAAGGCGTTCCAGCCCGGCGGGGCACGCGTCCGCTCCCTGGGGGTGCGAGTGGAATCCCTGGCCCGGATCCAATCCATGAGTCCAGAGGACGGGATCCAATTCTGCTGAGGACCTCACAGGCAGATGGAGAATAAAAAGGAACCCTCTACGGCTTAGCCGTGGAGGGAGAATAGAGAGAAGGATGAAACCGGATACAGTAGTTCTACGTTTTAAAAGAGACCCTTTCTGAAGCCCTGCGCCACGGGTTCAATGGGGCGAGAAGGCACAAGAGAACAGGTGCAGGCTTCCTTGTCAGCTGAAAACGAAGTCAAGAGGACGTTCGCGCCGACAAGGTAGCGGCCGATTTCGGACAAGCCCGGTCCGGGCTTTGGTAACCCGAGGCTTTGCCCATCTGCTCGCGGACGATCTCCCCTATGTGCCCATCCTTACGCCTCCTATTAAAAATACGAACCGAGGCAGCTTGCATGCCTCGGCTCAAAGGATGGAGGATAGAATGAAAAAGAAAGGATATCTCTTGCAAGTATTAAAGTAAAGGAGAAAGATTACAAAAGTTCGCGTAAAGTTGTTACAGAAGTATTAAATCCAAGAGAAATCCTGTAGTGCACTCGCCGACATGAAAAAAGCCACGCAGCTCTCCACATTTTTGGAGGGCCGGGCACTCGGCGGAGACACATGCATGGTATGGTGGTTCGAGATAAAATGCGAACCGGGGCAGCTTGCATGCCCCGGTTCAAAAGGATGGAGGATAGAATGAAAAAGAAAGGATATCTCTTGCAAGTATTAAGGTAAAGGAGAAAGGTTACAAAAGTTCATGAAAAGTTGTTACAAAACAATTAAATCTACATTTATTTTTGGGGGCTGATGCGCAAGCTCCCAAAAAACTCCTCCAGCAGATTCCGGCACTCCACCTCTAACAATCCGCCGTAGATCCGAGGATGGTGATTAAAGCGCTCCTCAAATAGGTTGAGCACCGACCCACAGCAGCCGGATTTAGCCTCCCGGGCACCGTAGCGCACCTGGGCGATGCGGGCATTGAGGATGGCTCCGGCGCACATGGGGCATGGCTCCAATGTGACGTACAGGCTACACCCCTCCAGCCGCCAGCTGCCCCGGGCGGCGCAGGCCATCTGGATGGCTTCGATCTCTGCGTGGGCCACGGCGCTGCGGTCCAACTCTCGGCGGTTGCGGCCCCGGCCGGTGATATTACCCTGTCCATCGGCGATGACGCACCCCACCGGCACATCCCCGTCGGGGATGCAGGCCCGGGCCAGTTCTAGGGCCTGGCGCATATAGTCCTCATGGGTCATGGAAGCGACCTCCTTGTTTTGATGATTGAAGACATGGTACCATAGTTTCACGGGAAACAAAAGAGCATTTACGGAAAGGACCTTATGATGAAAGAGATTTTAATGTTTATTCTCCCCGGCTGTCCACATTGTAAGTTGGCCCTGAGGATCCAGGAAAAGCTGCTGGAGGAGCACCCCCAGTGGAGGGACATTCCCTTGCGCATGGTGGACGAGAGCTGGGAGACGGCCCTTGCCGATGCCCACGACTATTACTATGTCCCCACCTGGTATGTGGGCGGAGAAAAGGTCTTCGAGGGCCACGCCGAGCCGGAGGACGTGGCGCGGGTGTGGCGGCTGGCCGCGGAGGAAGAGGGCTGAAGCCCTTGGGCCCCAAGGGGTGCAACGGGACGTTGCCAAAAAGAAACGGCGGGTCTGTTGCCAGGAAAAGCACGCTCTGCTATGCTAAGGACAGAAAGGGAGAGGAGGGAGCGCCCATGACGCTGGGACAGAGGATCCAGGAGCTGAGGAAGAGGGCCGGGCTGACCCAGGAGCAGCTGGCGGAACAGCTGGGGGTGACCCGGCAGGCGGTGAGCAAGTGGGAGAGCGACAACGGCGTGCCCGAGCTGGACGCCCTCATCGCCCTGAGCCGGTACTTCAATCTCACCCTGGGGGAGCTTTTAGGGGTGGAGGAGCCCCGCCGGG
>CAJLWS010000040.1 GCA_905210385.1 uncultured Eubacteriales bacterium
CGCCATGGGGGCGTCTGGGGGGAGTGCGCCTGCCGCCAACCCCCGCATGTATGACGCGGAGGCAGATGAGAACTGAATTTTGAACAGAGTTTCACGCCGGCACGGGCCTGTTCCGTGCCGGCGTTTTTTGTGTCCGGAGACAGGAACACTAGATCTGGTGGCAAACAAGAACCAGGCCACAGGAAACAGTAGGGAAGAAGGTGGGAAACTGAAAAATATAGAACGGACGTTTCATTGTCAAAAGGACGGAAACTCATGAATTTTCAAGCGCTTTGCCCGTAAAAAGTGCTTGCATTTTCTATGGACAGGGGGTATACTAGGACTACGATTGGAGTGAAATGGAGTAAAATAGACTTAATTTGGAGTAGAATGGAGGAATGATGGATGACCGGCACCTACGAGCACAGCCTGGACAGCGCCGGCCGTCTCATCGTGCCTGCCAAGCTCCGGGAAGAGTTGGGTTCCACTTTCTATCTGGCAGTAGGGGTGAAGGAGAACCTGACCCTCTATCCCATGGCCGCCTGGAACAAGCTGCAGGAGCGGGTGGCCAATCTGACCACTGCCCAGGCCGCCTCCATGGACGTGTTCTTTGCCTCCGCTCAGCTGTGCGAGGCGGATAAGCAGTGGCGTTTCCAGGTCCCGGGTTACCTGAAGGACTACGCCAAGATCGACCGGGACGTGGTCATCACCGGCAACAACGACCGGGCACAGATCTGGAGCGCGGACAACTGGAGGGCTAAGACCAGGCAGCAGCTCAATCCCGAGACCATCTCCGCCCTGCTGGAAGGACTGGGGATCTGAGCT
Source organism: uncultured Eubacteriales bacterium (assembly GCA_905210385.1). Classification (GTDB taxonomy): domain Bacteria; phylum Bacillota; class Clostridia; order Oscillospirales; family Oscillospiraceae; genus Enterenecus. The sequence continues at coordinate 805 of CAJLWS010000040.1, forward strand.
ATGGAGTACATCCACAAGCCGGTGCTGCTCCAGGAGTGCCTGGAGGGGCTGAACATCCGGCCGGAAGGAACCTACGTGGACGGTACTCTGGGTCGGGGAGGCCATAGCCGGGAGATCGCCCGGCGGCTGACCCGCGGACGGCTGATCTGCATCGACCGGGACCAGGCTGCCCTGGACGCCGCCCCCGGGCGGCTGGCGGAATCCATGGACAAGGTCACCCTGGTCCATGGCAACTTCGGGGACATCGCCTCCCTTCTGGAGGGGCTGGGGGTGGCCGCCGTGGACGGGATGCTCTTCGATCTGGGGGTATCCTCTCCTCAGCTGGATGACGGCAGCCGAGGCTTCTCCTACCAGTATGACGCCCCCCTGGATATGAGAATGGATCAGTCCGCTCCCCTCACTGCCTATGATGTGGTCAACGGTTGGAGTCAAGAGGAGCTGAAACGCATTCTGTGGCAGTACGGCGAGGAGCGGTATTCCGGCCTCATTGCCGCCGCCATCGTTCGGGAGCGGGACAAGGCCCCCATCGGGACCACCGGGCAGCTGGCTGAGATCATCCGCCAGGCCATGCCCGCCAAGGCCAGGCGGGAGAAGCAGCACCCGGCCAAGCGGTCCTTCCAGGCCATCCGCATCGCGGTGAACGACGAGCTGGGAGAGGTGGAGCGGATGCTAAACTCGGCTCTGGACCTGCTGAAGCCTGGAGGGCGTGTCGCCGTCATCTCCTTTCATTCCCTGGAGGACCGGCTGGTGAAAACCGCCTTTGCCCAGTGGGCCAGAGGCTGTACCTGTCCGCCGGACTTTCCGGTGTGCGTGTGTGGGAAGAAACCCCGGGTAAAGCTCGTGGGTCGGAGACCTATTGTGGCCGGACAGGCCGAGTTGGAGGAAAATCCGAGAGCCCGCAGCGCCAAGCTGCGCCTGGCGGAGAAGCTGTGAGCGCCTGAAGTGCGGGCATGAGGTTGGGATGGGCCTGCGGGCTATGTCCAACGGGAATATTTTGACGAAGGAGGGTGGCATATGGCGGTGCCAGCCCAGCGCAGACAGAGACGATACGATACCTACGGCAACGTGGCTTATCAGCCCCAGCAGGTTTCAGAGCCCGCCCGAAGCGGGGTTCAACGGGCTGGACAGGAGGTACAGCCGGTCCGCCGTCCCAGGGTACAGCCCCGCACCCGGACGATTGTCCGTCCTCAGGTGGCAGTGCGTCCCCAGGGCGCCGTGGCGCCCTTCGCCATCCTCGGTCTGCTGGCCGTGGCGGTATGCGCCCTGCTGGTGGTGATGACCAGCGCTCAGCTGGCTATGGTGAACGACGAAACGGTGGATCTGCGCGCCACCCTATCCGACCTGGAGGCGGAGGAGCGGACCCTGCAAACCCAGTATGAGCTGGCCTTTGACCTGGCGGCTATTGAGGAACAGCTGACCGCAGACGGCTCTATGGTGCAGGCGAGCCCCAGCCAGACGGTGTACCTAGATCTGTCCGAAGGGGATCAGGTGGTTTACTATGAAGCGGCCCAGGAGGGACTGACAGGCCTGATCCGGCGGGCTGAGGAGCTTTTGTCCGGCCTGCTGTCATAACCGGCGGGAGAACAGGCATACACTGTACTGCCAGTGAGACTGAGATGGAATACGAGGAATACAGAGGGGCGTAAGAAGATACCGGGTTCTTACGCCCCTTGTGGCATACTGCCCGGTGACCACCGCTTTTTCAAAGGAGCTAGACTATGTCCAGACAGGATCCAAAGCCCCGGCGCTCCGCCGGAAGGAATAACCGCAGCCTCTTCCGGCGCACTATTTTTTTGATGGTGTGTCTGGGAGTGGTGCTCTTCATCCCCATGGTAGCCCAGCTGTGGAAGCTGCAAATCACCCAGCACGGCTACTGGGAACAGCAGGCAACCGGCCAGCAGCTCCAGTCCATTACAGTGGACGCCGGTCGGGGGGCCATCTATGACAGTCAGGGAGAAGTGTTGGCCATGTCCGCCACCACTTACAACCTGATCCTGTCTCCTGCAGATCTGATCCGGAACATCAACAGCCTGGCGGAGAACAACGCCCAACTGAAGGATGAGAGCGGCGAGGCGGATTCGGATAAGGTTCAGGCCCTGATCGACGAGACCCGGCAGAACGTGGCCGACTTTCTGGCCGATCTGCTGGACCAGGATGCGGATACCTTCCTGGCCCGGCTGGAGCGCACCGACTCCTACTATGAGATCCTGGCCACCTATCTGGAGGAAGAGGAAGCGGAGCAGGTGCGTGCCTTCATCTCCGGTTACCGGGAGGAGACGGGGTGGAGCGTGGGCATGTCCTCCATTCTCTACCTGGTGGAGACCTCCCAGCGATACTATCCCCAGTCCTCCATCGCCTCCCATGTGCTGGGATTCATCGCCGAGAACGAGAGCAGCGGCGGCGAGCGGGTAGGAGCCCAAGGGCTGGAGGCCGCCTATCAGGAGCTGCTCACCGGGACCTCCGGCCGAGTGTTCACCGGGAAGAATGGCGTAGGCAGCGAGATGCTCTCCAGCTATGAGGAGTATTTTGACGGCCAGGAGGGATACGACCTGCACTTGACCATCGACTCCAAGATCCAGGCCATGGCTGAACAGACCCTGGCCGAGGGCATCGAGACCTATGATGTAAAGGAGGGCGGGTTCTGCATCGTCATGGACCCGTCCACCGGGGCCATCCTGGCCATGGCCAGCTCCCCGGACTTTGATCCCAACCGCTATAGTGAAATCATCACCCAGAGCCTCCAGGAGGAGCTGGACGCGGTGGCTCAGGAATACGGGGAGGACAGCGAGGAGTACGGCGCGGCCTGGAGTGAGGCCTACAACGAGCAGCTGCTGAACAAGACGGTGAGCTACACCTACGAGCCCGGCTCCGTCTTCAAGCCCATCACCGTGGCCATGGCCCTGGAGGAGGGCATCATCGACCCCGACGACCACTACTACTGCGGCGGCTCCAAGGTGGGGGGCGACCGGGCCATCCACTGCCACCAGCGCCGGGGCCACGGGGACCAGAATGTGACCCAGGCCCTGGAGAACTCTTGCAACGTGGCCCTGATGGACATCGGCGAGGAGATCGGCGCGGAGCTGATGTGGCAGTACTGGGACGACTTCGGCCTGCTGCCCGGCGAGCTTACCGGCATCGACCTGGCCGGCGAGGTGGACAGCTACTTCTGGCCGGAGGATGACTTCAAGGGGCCCTACGGCGCCCAGTCGGTGGCGGTGGCCTCCTTCGGGCAGCGCTTCCAGGTCACCCCCATCCAGATGATCCGGGCCTTTGCCAGCGTCATCAACGGCGGGCACCTGCTCACCCCCTACCTGGTGCAGTCCATCACCGATGACGGCGGCAACACGGTGTACTACCATGAGACGGAGGAGACGCGCCAGGTGATCAGCGAAACCACCTCCTCTATCCTGCGGGAGATGTTGGAGAGCGTGGTAGCCAACGGCTCGGGCCACAACGCCTATATGGCGGGTTACCGCATCGCCGGTAAGACGGGCACCTCCGAGAAGGGCACTGTGTCGGACGACGTGATCTGCTCCTTTATGGGATTTGCCCCGGTGGATAACCCCAAAGTGCTGGTGTTACTGGCATACGACTCGCCTGAGCGGTCCGCTCCCGGCTCCAACTACACCGCCTCGGGCACCTATATCTCCGGCGGCAACATCACCGCCCCCATGGCAGGCCAGCTCATCGCCGACATTCTGGACTATATGGGCATGGAGAAGCAGTATACCAGCGAAGAGCTGGCCAGCAGCGACACCACCATGATCCGGGCCACCGGCTATGAGCTCACCGTGGCCAAGGGTCTGATTCAGGACCGGGGACTGAACGTGCGCACCGTGGGCACGGGCAGCATTGTAACCGGCCAGGTGCCTGCGGCGGGGGTAACGATTCCCGGCGGTTCCACGGTCATCCTTTATCTGGGAGACGAGCAGCCGGAGGACCAGGTGGAGGTGCCCGATCTGTCAGGGTTGTCCCCCAGCCGGGCCAAGGAGACTCTGGAGAACCTGGGGTTGTTCCTGAGGGCCACGGGCGTGTCCGACTACACGGACAGCACGGTGGAGGCGGCCAGCCAATCCATCGAGGAGGGGACGTTGGTCTCTCCCGGCACGGTGGTAGAGGTCCGCTTCGCCAGCAATGTGATCGACTATGCGCCCCAGGAGAACCTGTAGCGGGCGGGGCCCCATCGCAGTGGTGGGCGGCGGTGGGACCTGGACTGCGAGATTGCTGCGCACGCTCACTGGCTGCCCGGTAAAGGAGCTCACTCCCTGCCAGGCCGTGGCGGCCGCGGAGAAGGGGGAATACTTCCAGGCGGTGGTGGTGGAGAACTTTGAACCCCGGGATCCCAGGCAGCTGTCCGGCTGCGCCGCCGCCCGGTGGGCCCTGGCGACTCGGACTGGGGTGACAGTAGTGGGGCTGGACGACGGGGAGGGCCGTCGGCTGGCGGCTGCCCTGCCCGGTCAGGTGTACGCTTACTCCGATGGTCGGCCCCAGGCCGACCTGACAGCCAAGAACGTGCGTCTGCGGGGGGATCGGCTGGAGTTTGAGGCGCTGACGGATCGGGAGTTGATCCGGATGCGGGTGCCCCTGGGAGACCGGCCCCGGCTGTACGACCACCTGGCTGCCCTGGCGGGGGCCCTGGCCGTCGGCGTGCCCCTGGAGCGGGCGGCAGATCTGCTGTCCTCAGGGCGATAGACAAAAGAGAGTGGATGGAGGTCATCACAATGACAATGCTTTACGCGGGCGTCCTGGCCTTCCTGGTGTCCTTGGTGGTGGGGAGGTTTTTAATCCCCGCCCTGCGGGCCATGAAGGCGGGGCAGTCCATCAAGGAAATCGGGCCAAACTGGCATAAGTCCAAGCAAGGTACTCCTACTATGGGAGGCATCATGTTTATGGTGGCCTGTGTCATTGCCGTGGCGGCTTTTGGCTGGAAGGACGTCGCGGCGGGAGACTGGTCGGCTCTGTTCGTGCTGGTGTTCGCCCTACTGTACGGCGTCATCGGGTTTATTGACGACTATGCCAAGATCAAGAAGAAGGAGAACACAGGGCTGACCGCTGGGTGGAAGTTCCTGCTCCAGCTGGCGGTGGCCATTGCCTTCCTGGCCCTGCTCCGGCTGGAGGGACACCTGTCCCCCAACCTGTACGTGCCATTTCTCAACGTGTCAGTCAGCCTGCCTTGGATCGTGTATCTGATATTTGCCGCCTTCGTGATCGTGGGGTGCGTCAATGCGGTCAACCTCACCGATGGGCTGGATGGCCTGGCCGGGGCTGTTACCCTGCCAGTAGCGGTGTTCTTCGCGGTGCTGTCCGCCTGGTGGGACCGGGGGCCGGTAGGTGTGTTCGCCGGAGCTCTGGCTGGGGGGCTGTTGGGTTTCCTGGTGTATAACTTCTACCCCGCCAAGGTGTTCATGGGGGACACCGGCTCCCTGTTCCTGGGGGGCGCGGTGTGCGGCATGGCCTTTGCCCTGGACGCCCCCCTGGTGCTGGTTCCTGTGGGCATTATCTACATTGTGGAGACCCTGAGCGACATTCTCCAGGTAGGTTACTTCAAGCTCACCCATGGCAAGCGGATCTTCCGCATGGCTCCCCTGCATCACCACCTGGAGATGGGGGGATGGAGCGAGGTGCGCATCGTGCTCACCTTCACCGGCATCACCGTGGCTTTCTGCCTGCTGGCTTTTGTGGGGGTCATGTACCGGTATAGCATTTGACCGGGGAAATTCTGCCGGGAAAGGAGGCGCGTGCCTATGAGAAGGCGAAAGGCCAAACGGGATCTGACCATTGAGCAGCAGCTTGCCCGGGGGCCCATTGACCTGCCCTTTCTGGCCCTGGTGCTGCTGCTGACGGTGATCGGACTGATCATGCTCCTGTCCGCCTCCTATGCCTCCGCTTACTACAACTTGGAGTCTGGGGTGGACACCGGGGGCAACCCCTACTACTACTTTACCCGTCAGTTGGTGTTCGCCGTTATCGGTCTGGTGGCCATGTTTGTCATCACCAAGATAGACTACCAGTGGTTTCGGCTGCTGTCTATCCCTGCCATTCTGGCATCCATCGTCTTGCTGGCCCTGGTGCTCACTCCCATGGGGCGGTCCGGCGGCGGCGCCCAGCGTTGGATCAGCATTGCAGGCATCCGCTTCCAACCGCTGGAGTTGGCCAAGATCGCCATCATCATGTTCTTTGCAGCCCGGCTGTCAAAACGAAACGACCAGCTCAAGGGCCCGCCGAAGAAGTGGAACCGCCACACTCCGGTGGGACGGATTGGGGAATTCCTGGACAAAATCGGCTTTCTGGAGCTGGTGCCCTACGGGGCGATCCTGCTGATCGTCCTATTCCTGCTGTATATGCAACCCCATATGTCGGGCATGATTCTGGTGCTTCTCTCCGCCGCAGCGGTGCTGTTCGCCTCAGGTATCCGGCTGTACTGGTTTTTCGGCGCGGGCGCCCTGGCCGGAAGCGCGCTGTGGTTTCTCATTACCCAGACAGAATACATGACCGCGCGGATCAACGCCTGGCTCAATCCACTCAGCGACTTGCGGGGAGACGGCTATCAGCTCTGGCAGTCCCAGATTGCCATCGGTTCTGGCGGCCTGCTGGGGGTAGGGCTGGGCAACAGCAGGCAGAAGTATATGTTTCTGCCTGAGGAGCACAATGACTTTATCTTCGCCATTGTCTGTGAGGAGCTGGGATTGGTAGGGGCCTGCCTGATCATTGCCCTGTTTGCCCTGCTTATCATCCGGGGATACTGGCTGGCTCTCCATGCCCGGGACCGATTCGGTACTCTGATGATTGTGGGTATGACCACGCTCACCGCAGCCCAGGTACTGCTCAACATCGGCGTGGTCACCGGGACGCTACCAACCACCGGTATCTCTCTGCCCTTCTTCAGCTATGGTGGAACCGCATTGGTGGTTCAGCTGGCCTCTATGGGAATCATTTTGGGAGTATCCCGGCAAATTGTGGCACCAAAGGCGGAGTAGGAGCGTGAAGCGTATGCGAGTGGTATTTACCTGCGGTGGGTCGGCGGGACATGTGAATCCGGCCCTGGCGGTGGCCCAAGTGTTCCAGGCCCATGACCCCGGCTGCGAGGTCTTATTCATCGGGGCGGAGCGGGGGATGGAGCAGCGTTTGGTGAGCCAGGCGGGCTATCCCATCCGGACGGTGCAGGTGTCCACCTTCGAGCGGGCTTGGAGCCTCAAGGTGCTGCGCCACAACATCGGCAGCGCCGTCAAGGTGCCCATCGGAAGGCGTCAGGCGGCCAGGATCCTGCGGGATTTTCGGCCCGATCTGGTGGTGGGCACCGGAGGATATGCCTCCTTCCCCGCCGTGCGGGAGGCGGCCCGGATGGGCATCCCCACCGCCATCCATGAGTCCAACGTCTATCCCGGTCTCACCACCCGGGCACTGGCAGACAAGGTGGACCTGGTGATGGTGGGGTTTCCCGAGGCGGCAAGCTACTATCAGAACGCCCGCCGGGTGGAGGTGACGGGTACTCCGGTGCGGGGGGAGTTCTTTACCCTGGACCGTACCCAGGCCCGACAGGTGCTGGGCCTGCCCGACAGTCAGCCCCTGGTGGTATCCTTCTGGGGCTCCCAGGGGGCGGGGCACATGAGCGCCCACACGGTGGACCTGGTGGAGCTGTGGGCATCGGAGGGGCGCCGGTTCCATTATATCCACGCCGCCGGCCGGGACTATGAGGATATGAAAGAGGAACTGGCCCGGCGAAAAGTGTCGGTGACGGACAGCGAGGTGCGCCCCTATATCGATGATATGCCGGTGGTGATGGCGGCGGCCGACCTGGTGATCTGCCGGGCGGGGGCATCTACCCTGGGAGAGCTCACAGCTCTGGGCAAACCGGCCATCTTAGTGCCATCTCCCTTTGTAGCGGCCAACCACCAGTACAAGAACGCCAAAGTGCTGGCTGACCGGGGGGGCGCGGTGCTCATCGAGGAGAAGGACTGCACGGGGGAGAAGCTGTATCGCGCTGCTCTGGAGCTGCTGGCCGACGGCAGCCGCCGGGCAGCCATGGGCAGAGCGCTGAAGGAGCTGTCTGCCCCCCACGCTGCCCAGGACATCTATCAGGCGTTGATGGATATCCAAAAATCGTGATTTCTTCAGGGATTTTTGAGGGAAAGGAACCCAATCCGCCTATCCCACATAGGATGGAGCGATTTCATCCATGTGGGGAGGCTTTGCCATGAGCGTACTGGTGATCCGCGGGGGAAGGCCGCTGGAGGGGGAGCTCACCGTCCAGGGGGCCAAGAACAGCGTGCTGCCCATCCTGGCCGCCTGCCTGCTGGCGGGCGGGGAGGTGAGGCTTGCCAATTGTCCCCGGCTCACAGATGTGACAGCAGCGCTGGACATCCTACGGCATCTGGGCTGCCGGGTCCGGCAGGAGGGACATACCATTCTGGTGGATCCCAGCGGGGCGTCCGGCAGCTCTATCTCGGAGGCGCAGATGCGCGCCATGCGATCCTCCATCATTTTTCTCGGTCCCCTGATGGCCCGGACGGGCCAGGCCGATCTCACCTATCCCGGGGGATGTGAGCTGGGAGCCAGGCCCATCGACCTGCATCTGGCCGCCATCCGGGCTTTGGGCTGTCAGGTGATGGAGGAAGGAGAGGGAATCCGATGCCGGGGCAAGCCTACTGGGGGAGATGTGTGCCTCCCCATCCCCAGCGTGGGAGCTACGGAGAACGCCATGTTGTGTGCTGTGGGGGCCAAGGGTAACACCACCATTACCAACGCTGCCCGGGAGCCGGAAATTGTGGATCTCCAGGGGTTTCTGAACACCCTGGGTGCCCGGGTGCGAGGGGCGGGCAGCTCCACCGTCATGGTGGAGGGAAACCGAACCCTGTCTGGGGGAAGCTACTCCGTCATGGGGGACCGGATCGTGGCGGCCAC
>CAJLWS010000041.1 GCA_905210385.1 uncultured Eubacteriales bacterium
CCACAGCCGGGACGGCGCGGAGGGAGCCCACCACGCGGCGGCGGGCCCGGTTCACCTCGGTAATACGGAGCTGAACATGGGTCTTAACCATATCGGACAAGTCGGCGCCCCGGGGCTTTCCGGACTGGGATGCGGGGATGAACACGCGGATGCCTTTGACGCTGGCCACCAGTCCGCCCTTGTTTTCCTCGGTGATATAGCCGTCCAGCACTTCCTTGCTCTCAACGGCATTCTCCACAGTCTCCCAGTTCTTAGCGGCATCCAGGCGTTTCTTGGACAGCTTGACCATACAGTCCCGGTCGCTGACCTGCACCACTTGGGCCTCCACCTCGTCACCCACCTTGACCAAGTCCTCTACCTTGGCGTTGGGATCATCGCTCAACTCAGACAGGGGAATATAGCCAGGATACTTGATACCCAGTTCCACCTGCACCTCTGTAGGCGTGATGGCAACGACAGTGCCAGTGACCTTATCCCCATTATTCAAGGTTTTGAACGATTCCTCCAGCATCTCGGCAAAGGACTGTTCAATCTCCATAATTTCATCGCTCATTTTGTTGTAGACCTCCTTTATTATCCACTCCGGCGTGGAGGCGCCGGCAGTGATTCCAAGCGTTCTAACGTGTTGAAATTCCTCTCCTGTGAACTCATTCCCACGTTCTGTCCGAACCACCAGAGGGCAGCTGGCCTGACACAGTTGGGCCAAACGTCTGGTATTGGAACTCTTTGGATCGCCAATGACGATCATGGCATCACATCGTTTGGCCAATTCAACAGCTTCAGATTGACGCTTGGACGTAGCACCACATATTGTATCAAAAAATTCCGCACTTGTACACACTTTTTTTGCGTTTTCAACGGTTTTTTCCCAAACCTCTCGAATCGCTGTGGTTTGACATACAAATGTCAGCGCTTTTCCCTTTAAATCTGGATTATTTTGAAGCTTCTCTTCCAATTCGCTCCATCCGTCAACAGCCAAACCTGTCCTAGTACTTCCGATAATCCCAATAATCTCCGGATGGTTCCGTTCCCCAACCACAATTGGGATACGCCCTTGCTCTTCTGCATGACGCACGATATTGTGAATCCGGACCACATTGGGACAGGTGGCATCCAGTACCGTGCAGCCCTGCTGCGTCAATACCTCATACACCTCATCCGGTTCGCCGTGTGCCCGAATCAGCACCGTGGCGCCCTGGGGAACATCCTCAGCTTTGAAAACTGTCGTAGCTCCCAATTCCTCCAGCCGCCGAATTACGTAATCATTATGGGTGATATGCCCCAACAGATAGACGTTTCCATCCTGGGCGGCCGTCTCAGCAAGTTCCACCGCACGCAGTACACCATAACAAAATCCGGCAGATCTCGCCAGGATTACCTCCATCAAATCTCACCGCCCAATTTACGAATTCTCGCCATGATATCATCCGCAATCCGCTGGTAGTCCTCCGGCGTTGGTTTTCTACCCCCAAACTCCGGCTGATAGGGCTGACCGAAAATCACCGCTGTTTTTCGAAAAAGTCTCTTCTTCGGCTGGATGTAAATCGGCACGATAGGGGAATTCGTCCGGGTGGCGAACATAGCCGCCCCGGTATGAGCCTCAGAGGTCTCCCCTTCCTTGACCCGGGTTCCCTCCGGAAAGAGCAGCAGCTTTTCCCCTTTCTTCAAGACCCGCATGCTCTCCTTGATGGCGGTTACATCCGCCTTCCCACGCTTGATGCCGATGATGCCTGCGCGCTTCAGGATCCAGCCGATGACCGGCCACTTCATGATCTCTTCCTTTGCCATCACATGGGTTTGGCAGCGGCGCCCAAGGGCGCATACCACATAGACCGGGTCTCCCAAGGTAGTGTGATTGCCGCAGAGCACCGCATTCCCCAGCGGCACATTCTCGCGGCCAACCGCCCTCCACGGATGAAAAATCTTCATAAAAATCCACACCAAAGGAAACAGGACAGAATATAGCTTGTTCATGCATCTGCCCTCCCAAACTTCTTCCAATGGGCGCGGATGATACCAAGGAGATACTGAAAGCTTTCCTCTTGGCTCTTCCCGGTGGTATCCGCCACCACTGCATCCTCCGCCTTGCGCAACGGGGCAACCTTTCGCTCCATATCCTGACGGTCCCGAGCAATCACATCCTGAAGGATCTGTGCCTCGTCCGCGGGTTCTCCCCGCTCTCTCAATTCCAAATATCTGCGTCTGGCCCGATCCTCCGGTTGTGCCGTCAGGTAGATTTTTAGGTCGGCATCCGGCAGCACCACGGTGCCGATATCCCGCCCATCCATGATTACATTGTGCTCTCTGGCAAGCTTTCGCTGCATCTCCAGCAGAAAGGCCCGCACCTCCGGAATAGCGGAAACCACGGAAGCCCAAGCTGAAATCTCATGATGCCGGATCGCCAGGGTCACATCCTCCCCATTGAGCAGCATCCGCTGTGTACCATCCTCACCATAGCATAGCTCCACGTCCAATTCTGGCAGGATTTCCGCAATGGCCCGGGTATCCCCCATCTGAATATTGCGGCGGCAGGCAGCCAAACCAACCGTACGGTAAATGGCACCGGTATCCACGTGAAGATAGCCAATGGCTTTGGCAAGCTGTTCAGAAAGCGTGGATTTCCCCGCTCCAGATGGCCCATCAATCGCAATACTGTGATATTCCCTACTCATCTCGTATTCTCTCCTCCCGGCATCCGGCAGCAGCTAATCCAGCTGCATGCCCCGTGGCCCATGCAATCTGGAGGTTAAATCCACCGGTGTAAGCGTCCACATCCAATAGTTCTCCCGCCAAATAGAGTCCCTTTGCCTTCTTTGATTCCATTGTGGTGGGATTTACCTCTCCAACCTTTACGCCGCCGGCAGTAATGATAGCCTCCTCCACTGGCCGCAGCCCCCTGATAGAAATTGCGAAATCCTTTAGCGTCCTCAGCAATTTTCTGCGCTGCTCCCGCCGGATATCCCGTACCTTCCAATCTATTGGAATCTCCGCACGTTTTGCTACAACCGGAATCATAGAGTGGGGCAGCAAGCCGCCCATCACGGTGGAACAATTCTGATTGGCTCGTTCCTGGAAATCCCGCAGCAAACGTGCGTCCAGCTTTTCCTCACTCAAGGCCGGTTTCAGGTCGATATGCGCCGTATACTGATGTTTGAGGCAGTCAAAGTGCGCAGAGGCAGAGAGTACTAACGGCCCGGATAAGCCAAAATGGGTAAACAGCAGTTCTCCCTGCTCCTGATAGATCCGCCTCCCTGCTTCATCCTTAACAGACAGCTCCACATTCCGGAGGGATAGCCCCTGCATCTGGGCGCAACAGGGCTCCTCTGACTCCAGGGGAACTAGGGATCCTCGAATGGGAACAATGGTGTGCCCAGCCTGGGCAGCCAGGCGGTAACCATCTCCGGTGGATCCGGTTCGCGGATAGGACGCTCCCCCAGTGGCTAAGATCACAGCAGTGCAGGGGATAGGCTGCCCCTTCCCTTCCGTTCGCACCGCTGTTACCCGGCCGTCCTGGATCTCCATCCCCGTCATTCGGTCTCGGGAAATTTCAACCTTTAGCCGGCGCAGCTCGTAGAACAGAGCATCCACAACATCGGAAGCACGGTCAGACCGAGGGAATACTCGGTTCCCTCGCTCCACCTTTAGGGGAACACCAAGTCGCTCAAAAAATGCCCAGGTATCCTGGGGTGAAAAGCGGGACACTGCGCTATAAAGGAATTTCCCGTTTCTGGGAACGTTGTCCAGGAACTCCCCCAATCCGCATCGGTTGGTTACATTACAGCGTCCCTTCCCTGTAATATACAGTTTTCTTCCAAGCTTTTCATTGGGCTCCAGCAGAAGAACTGTCGCCCCGGCACGCGCGGCGGTGACTGCAGCCATCATTCCAGCCGCTCCGCCTCCCGCCACAACAATCCGCTTACTACCCGAATATCCCATTATTTAAATTCCCTTTCCCATGGGTGCCGGCAAGCTTGAAATCACACCCCGGATATCTTGGCAGACGGCACCGCCACTCCCATTGCAAAACATGGTCTGCCCGCTACTCCCAACGCCCCAAAATAATTCGGATTCCCGGTTGTCCGAAAACCCGAATCATTGGCAGGATAGAGATCAAACAGTGGTATCACCTGACTTTTCGTATACATGATACTCATCCCAAATGTGCTCCAGGCGACGAAATGTGTCTGTCACCTCTGTGAGCTTTTTCCGGCCTACAGCCACAATCAGCGCGTTGATGACCGACAGGGGCGCCACCAGGGAGTCTACAAAGGATGCCATATCGCTCTTGGCTAACAGGCGAAGAGACGCAGTCTGGTACAACGGGGAAAGCTCACTGTCCGTAATGGCAACAACTGTGGCCCCCTGGTCCCTGGCAAACTCCATAGCCCGGGCTGTCCGGGTGGAATATCTGGGAAAACTAATGCCGATGACCACATCCTCAGGTCCAACCCGGAGCATCTGCTCAAACATCTCACTGGCCAAGGTGCTCTGAACCTGGCGCACATTATCAAAAATCAGATTAAAGTAAAAGGTAAGAAAGTCAGATAGTGTGGCGGAGGAACGCACGCCCAAAATATAGATTCTGCGGGCATGGACAATGGCATCCACCACTGCGGAAAACTCCTCCCTGCTCAGTTCCTCCAAGGACATCCGAATCTTCTCAATATCCGACTGCACCACCTTGGTCAACACGTCCTCATCGCTGATGCGATCATTTGCCACCTCAATGCGCTGCACCGCAGTCAGTTTGCTGCGAATCATCTCTTGCAGGGCTCGCTGCATGGCGGGATATCCATCATACCCCAGCTCAGCGGCAAAGCGAACCACCGTGGACTCACTGACCTTTACCGTCTTCCCCAGCTTGGCTGCAGTCATAAAAGCAGCTTTGTCATAATTCTCCAAAATGTATTGACCGATGAGTTTCTGCCCCTTAGAAAAAGAACCCATACCGCTTTGGATTGCCACAAGAATATCACGGCTCATGATGACACTTCCATTTCCTGCATCCTAACCTGATCGTGCGCTTCGGTTATTGCCCGAAGCCGATGGATTATATCATAGCCGTTTTTCGTTCAAAATGCAAGCATTTTTGCAAGTCCAGGTCTTTTCCTTGCAAATCGATTCTCTGTCTGGCTTACTTCAGCCGGGAAACTTCTCCTTTCTTGAGGAATCGCCAGGTCCCAGCTTTCAAATGGCCCAGATGCAAGCTCCCCTCCCGAATCCGTATCAGGCGCTTTACCTCCAGCCCTGCGGCGGCGCACATCCGGCGAACCTGGCGGTTCTTTCCCTGATGAATGACTACGCTCAAGATACCCGGTCTATTCAGCTCCACCCGGTCAGCAATCAAGAGCTCCCCATCCAGCTCCATCGGAACAGACAGCTTTGGCAGAGCTTGGGCAACATCACCCGAGACACAGACCAAGTATTCCTTCTCTACCTCATGGGAGGGATGAGTCAACGTATGGGTCAATTCTCCATCGTCCGTGAGCAGCAGAAGCCCTTCGGAATCCATATCCAGCCGGCCCACTGGCCATACCCTTGCTGGACAGTCAGAAGTAAGTTGGGCGACTGTTTTTCTTCCCTTCTCATCAGACATGGTCGTCACATAGCCTCTGGGTTTGTGTAGCATGATGTATGTATGTTCCGCCGGCCGGGATAGCAGGCGGCCATCCAGCGCCACCTGATCCCGGTCCGGGTCAGCCTTATCTCCCAGGGACGCCACTCTGCCATTCAGTGTCACCCTCCCCGCCTGGATATACTCCTCCGCTTTCCGGCGGGAACAGACGCCGGCTGCGGATAAAATCTTCTGTACCCGTTCCTCCAAGCGCCTCGACCTCCTCTATACCAGTCTCGCTCCAAATCCATATTCCGCGTGTCCCCGCAGCGCAGACCATAGATGGTCCCACCAGTTGTCCGGCTCATAGAGGTCCAGTCCGGCTCCGCTTGCGCACACCAACTCCGTATAGGCCACCGCCTGTCCATCCAGTTTCCACCAAGCAGTACCCATCACCGTCCCTGCAGAAATCGGTGCCTGCACCGCATCGGTCAAATCCACTTCCAGTTCCAGCTCCTCCCCCTCCATCAAAGGGAAACTTACCTCGCGGGCCGCTACCGCTTCCACCGTCGTCAGCAGACTTCCAGATACCGGGAGGCCGCCAAAGGTCTGCCCTTTCTCGCAGAGGATTACTCTGGGATAGGTGGAAAATCCATAGTCCAGGAGGCTGGCATGATCCTTCCAGTCATTCCCGTCATTGAGGGTCACGCATACAAGGGTCTGGCCATCCCGCCGAGCTGCAGAAACCAGGGTTCGTCCTGCCCGCTCAGTATAGCCCGTTTTCATGCCCACACAGCCCTCGTACTGATATAACAGTCGGTTGTGATTGGCAAAGGTCCGGCCTTCAATGGTGATGGTGCGGGTAGAACAGATATCCGCCACCGTCTCATTTTCCAGGCAGGTACAGGCCAGCAAGGCCATATCGTAGGCGGTGGAATAGTGATCTTCGTGATTCAGGCCGCTGGGATTAGCGAAACTGCTGTGATCCATCCCCAATTCCCATGCTTTCTGGTTCATCAGTTCCACAAAGGAAGCCTCATCCCCTGCCACAAAACAGGCGATGGCCATAGCTGCATCGTTGCCGGATTGAAGCAGCAGTCCGTACAGCAGGGCTTTCAGAGTGATCTGCTCCCCCGGTTTCAGGTAGATGGAGGAACCTTCACTGCCCAGCCATTCTGGCTGAATGGTCACAACCTGCTCTAGATCCGGCTCCCGCTCCACTGCTACCAGGGCCGTCATCAGCTTGGTAATGCTGGCTATCAACCTGGCCTCGTGAATATTTTGAGCGTAGAGGATTCGCCTACTGTCCGCATCCATCAGGATAGCACAGGAAGCAGAAGTACCCACCGCCCCAGCCCGTACCGGGATAGAAAAGGCAATGACAGCCGCAGTCAGAACGGCAAATAGACGTCTCACAAAAGGTCACTCCCATCCGAACCTCAGATGGGAGTTAGTATGACCCTGTTCAGCCTTCCTTATCCTCCTGGGTACGCTTCTCCTCCGTTTTCCTGTCAATATAGTCGGTGATTCGGTCAAACATTTCAGGGACCAGCTCCACCGCCCGGCTCACGCTGTCCCCGGAGGGAGGAGCCACAGGCAGCAGCTTCACGTTACCATCCTTGACGATAAGAAAGGCCACCGGCACCACATTGACGCCGGCGCCGGCGCCGCCGCCAAAATTTTTACCAACATTGGGTGTCTTTCCAAAATCAGATCCTCCAGTGGCAAATCCAAAGGATAGCCGAGACACTGGGATCAGGGTAACTCCCTCCTGGGTCACAATGGGCTGTCCAATGACGGTATTGGCATCCACCATCTCCCGCAGCTTGGACATGGTGGTCTGAAGTACTTCGTTGATGGGGTGGTTCTGTTCGTTCATGGCTCATGCCTCCTGTCTTTGTTGGGAGCGCTTGCCGCTCCGGCTCCATGTTACCAGCGTTTTACCTCCGTAATGTAGAACAAAGGCTACGGCCTGTCCCACCGTCATGGTTAGAGCCAGGTCCACGGCCACCTCAGGGCGGTCCGCCTCATAGTCCACTTCTACCTGAAAATCATGTTGTCTCACATGGAAATTATGATCAAAAATGGGCCAGATCATACCGAGCAAAGCGTAGGCTCGGCCAAATCCAATGGCCGCAGCGGCTGCGTCCGGCGCCCCCCAAATCACCTTCAGGTTCAGATGGTGGATCAGAATCTTCCTGCGCAGTGCCCCCGCAGCCTCCGCCATCACCGGAAGCAGCTTCATCACCCGGGACAGTGTGCCCGGTCTCTCCGGCTCCTGCGCAGCCGCATGAAGCTCCTTCTCCCTACGCCGTTCCGCTCTTTTTTCCTTTTTCATCCCGGCCTTTTTCGGCTTTTCTTTCACCGGGAACACTCGGAACCGAGCTGGCCCTACAATCACCGTCAAAGCCAGCCCTACGGGGCTATATCGGATCCTGGCACCTACCCGCAGTCTACCGATCAGGAACAGAGCCAACAGGATAATCAGCGCAATGAGCCACCAGCTCATAGGCGGTCCCCGTCCTCTCCCTGCTCAGGCTCAAGGCTTTGCGTCTCCTCCGTTTGTCCCTCCTGCTGCTGCAGCCGGCCGATGGCGGACTCCAGCTCCATGGTCATCTGCACTCCCTCCTGTGTGGAAGAAGGCAGCTCAGGCAAGTCATCCAAGCTAGTTAATCCGAAGGAGCGCAGGAAATTCTTCGTGGTTCGAAACTGCATAGGCCGGCCAGGTACATTCAGACGTCCTGCCTCACAGATCAGCCCCCGGTCCAACAGCAATCCTACCGTATAAGAGCTGTCCACCCCCCGCACTTGTTCAATATACGCCCGCGTCACAGGCTGGAAATAGGCCACGATGGCCAGCGCTTCCAGAGCAGGCTGAGACAGCCTGGGGGGCTTTCGGCTCTCCAGCGCTTTACGGATACCGGAGGCATACTCCGGTGCGGAACACATCTGCCAGCTATCCTCCAGCTTCACCAGGCGGATTCCTCGGCGCTCGTAGCTATACTCATCCGCCAGACGTTGACAAACGCTTTCCACCGCCTCTCGGTCCTGCTCCAGCGCCTGGCAAATCCGCTCCACGGATACCGGGTCCCCTGCGGCAAAGAGGATGCCCTCAATGGCCGATTGCAGTTCCCTGAGCTCCATCCTGGCCCACCTTTCCATTGCTATATTGTGATTGACCGTATCAATAGCTGTCTACGGTCACCTGCAGCTCCCGGTCCACGTCTTGTCCAGTGCTGGTAACCGTACAGTCCTCTGCCGTTCCGGCCAGATGAATGCGGTTTGCCTTGCTCAGCTCCAGGATGGCCAGAAAGGTGGCCACTACCTCAGAACGGCTCCGGCTGTTCCGGAACAGGGCCCGAAAGCGGGTAACACCAAACTGAATCAGCCTCTCTAAAATAGCCCTGGCCTTGCTTGCCACCGGGTAGGGTTCCCGTCCAACGATACCGTCAAAGGCCTGTACGGGAGGCGGCATTTTGTTTCCAATTCGCTCCAAAGTTCCGTTCAATGCGATGAGAAGGTCCCCCACCTCATGTACATACTGATACTCCCGGTTCCCCTTGAGAGGCTCAGGCGACTTGACCAACAAGTCCTGTCCAAACGCATAGCGCTGCCCCAACGGCTGGGCCACTGCCTTGATCTTCAAATAGCTCTCATGCCGCTGATGGGCTTCCAGGGCGGACATGAGCTGTTCCATCTCGCTCATGGCCTCCTCATCCTCAATAGACAGCAGCATTCTGGTTTTGATATAGACCAGATGGGCCGCCATGGTAACAAACTCGCTGGCAATCTCCAGGTTCAGCTGTTCCCGACGCTCCATCCATTCCAGATATTGGTCCAGCAAAAGGGTAATCTGGATGTCTCGGATCTCAATCTTGTTCTTACTGAGCAGGTGAAGAATCAGATCCAGCGGGCCGTTGAAATCCTCCAAATCCTCCTGCTTCGCCTTGACCACCTTTTCCAGGTGATAGATGGGAGCTTCCACAACACCCCTCCCCTTTTGAAATGCGCTTGAAATTTCCCAGATATTATAGCAAAGTCCCGCCAGTTTTACAACCCCCGCAGCCCGGGATCACCCGGACGCAGTGTAGGATTACAATACATATTGGACAAGTGAAGAAAAAAGATGAAGGATAAGG
>CAJLWS010000042.1 GCA_905210385.1 uncultured Eubacteriales bacterium
CCCCCGCCGGAGAGTTCTTGGCGGGGGCGCTCCCGTCTCAGATTTCACAGCCGGGACGCAAAGTCGGCCATGGCCTCGGAGATCTTCGGCTGCTGGGGGCAGACCGCCTCACAGCTGCGGCAGCCGATACAGGCGGAGGGCCGCTTGTCCTCCGGCAGAGCCTGAAGAGCCATGGGGGCCAGAAAACCGCCGCCGGTAAAGGTATGCTCATTATACAGCTTCAACAGGCTTGGAATATCCAGGCCCTTGGGACAGTGGGAGGTACAGTAGTGGCAGGCGGTGCAGGGCACGCCGTTGGTCATATGGTCCGCAATCTTCAGCAGGGCATCCCATTCTGTTTCCTTCAGGGGTTCCGTTGTTTCAAAGGTCTGAATATTACGTTTCATCTGCTCAAAATCGGACATGCCGGACAGAACCACGGTCACACCGGGAATAGTTTGCAAAAACCGGAAAGCCCAGGCGGGGACGGGTTCCTCTGGGCGCAGGGCCTTCAGGGCGGCGGCGTCCGCCTGGGACAGGCTGGCCAGTCGACCGCCCCGGAGGGGCTCCATCACCCAGACGGGGAGGTTGTGCCGGCGCAGCAGCTCCACCTTATCCTTGGCATCCTGGAAGTTCCAGTCCACATAGTTCAGCTGGATCTGGCAGAACTCCATGTGGGACCCGTAGGCGTCCAGGAACCGCTTCATCACCTCGTAGCTGCCGTGGGCGGAGAAGCCCAGGTGGCGGATGCGTCCCTGATTCTTTTGTTCCAGCAAATAGTCCAGGATGCCGTACCGGGGGTCTAAGTAGGCGTCGATGTTCATCTCGCACACGTTGTGGAACAGGTAGAAGTCGAAGTAGTCCACCCCGCACTTCTCCAGCTGTTTGGGGAAGATCTCCCTCACCTTGGGCATGTTGGCCAGGTCATAGCCCGGGAACTTGGTGGCCAGATAGTAGCTCTCCCGGGGGTATTTCCTCAGCGCCTGGCCGATGACCGTCTCCGAGTTGCCGTTGTGGTAGCCCCAGGCCGTATCATAGTAGTTGACCCCGTGGGCCATGGCGTAGTCCACCATGCGCTGGGTCTCGGCCACGTTGACGTCGCCGTCGTCCCCGCTGTTCCGGGGCAGGCGCATGCACCCCATGCCCAAAGCGGACAGCTTTAAGTCCTGAAAGTCCTTGTGGATCATTGTCTCCTCGCTCCATTCCATATTAACCGTTTTTACTTGTCATGCGGTGCCCCGGCAGGCTCAGCCGCCGGGAAGCGAAGCTCGCACCGCTGGGGGATCGAGAACGCCTGGAAGTACCGTTCCTCCAGGGGGATCCATCGGTCCAGAAACATCTGAACTCCCTGCGCTCCATTCCGCGCCCGGATCCTGCGCAGCTGCTCCTCCGGGTCCACGTCCAGGAACACGTGCAGGTCGTAGCTTTCCCACAGTTCAGGATGGCAGCTGTAGGAGCCCTCCACCACGACCACCGCGCTCCGCTCCAGGGTGATGGGGTCCCCCATGCTTTGGGTGCGGCAGTCGTAGGGCCGGTAGACCACCTTTCCCCCCTGGCGCAGGGGTAGGAGCACCTCGGCCAGGAACCGCTCCCAGTCCACATTTTCCCCCGGCCGGGCCAGACGTTCCGGTGTGCGCTGCTCTGGGCGGAGAAAAAAGTCGTCCATGTGGACCACGCCGCCGCCCAGCCGCTCCACCAGCCGGGCGGCCAGAGTGGTTTTGCCGGAGGCGCAGCGGCCGTCGATGGCTACCAGTACCCGCCCCCGCTCCCCTTCTAGCCGCCGAATAGCGGACAGGAGCTGTTCCACCGGATCCATCACGCTCACGACGGGCGGCCCGCCTGGGCCTGGGCCCGCTGCCGGCGGAAGGGCACCAGGCCGGTGCGGTTCAGGGCCACCATCAGGGCGGGGATGAGGATGAGCTGCAGTAGGATGCCGGGAATGGCGTTGAGCAGAGCTCCGGCAAGAAATGCCTGTACGGTAAAGCCGTCGGCAAAGATGCCCAGCAGCGGGATCTCCACCAGCCCCCACACCACCCGGCCGGCCACCATAGCCAGGATCAGGCAGCGGTACAGGGCGACCACGCACTGCCAGCGAGATCGACTGTACAGCAGGCCCACCACCAGGCCGTAGGTTAACAGCTCAAAGGACATGCCCGCTGCAGTGAGGATCATCGGCATACCGAACAGCAGGTTGCGCAGAAGCGGCAGGATGAAACCAACCACCGCGCCATACTGCCAGCCACAGATCAGCCCGCACAGGAATACGGGGATATGCATAGGCAGAAGTAAGCTGCCAATCTCTGGAATCTGGCCGGTGAGGAAGGGCAGGACCAACCCAATGGCCAGAAACATTGCGGATAAGGTCAGGTTTTTTACTGATTGGTTCATAATAACAACTCCCATCTGTTAGTTCTATCTTCCCTCTGAATCTTTCGCAGAAAACATTATATCATAAAATTCGATTCCCACTATATTCTTTTTTTATTAAATTATCAACCATTGGTTTCTTCCAATTGCTAGTCGGCTGGCTGGAAAGCGATGAACCCATGCGGAACCCCGTCTATCTCAGATATTTTCCAGTCACACTGTCTGGATTGGCTGCGATCTCCTCCGGAGTACCGGCAACCACAATCCGTCCCCCCTCTTCCCCGCCGCCAGGCCCCATGTCGATAAGGTAGTCGGCGTTACGGATCACATCCAGGTCATGCTCGATGACCACCACGGTGGCTCCATTGTCCATGAGAGTCTGAAATACCCTCAAAAGGGTTCGTACATCCAGAGGATGCAGACCAATCGTGGGCTCATCAAAAACAAAAACTGTGTCCCCTTGCCCCCGGCCCATCTCACTGGCCAGCTTCAGGCGCTGAGCCTCTCCACCGGATAGACTTGGAGTAGCCTCTCCCAGAGTCAGATAGCCCAACCCCAGCTTCTCCAGTACCTGGAGCCGCTGGGCAACCAGCTTCCAGTCGGCACAGGCATCCAGCGCATGGTGGATATCCATTGCCATCAACTCCGGCAACGTGAAGGCAGCCCCAGAGCGAGTTTTCACCCGCACCCGCCCTGCATCCTTGCCGTACCGGGATCCCCTGCAGTCAGGACAAGGGATGTCCACATCGGGCAAAAACTGCACGTCCAGGCTGACGGAACCGGTTCCGTCACAGGTTGGGCAGCGCAGCTTTCCAGTGTTATAGGAAAAGTCTCCCGCCTTGTACCCAAGGGCCTTTGCCTCCGGGTGACGGGCATAGATCTTCCGCAACTCATCATGGACGTTGGCATAAGTGGCCACGGTAGAGCGGACGTTAAGGCCGATGGGGGTCGCATCAATGAGTTTTACCCGTTCAACACCCTCCGCCTCCACCTCAGAAATGTGTTCAGGCATCCTGCCTCCGACAATATGGGCCTCTAGGCCGGGGATCAGGCTCTCCAGAATCAGTGTGGTCTTCCCCGATCCAGACACACCGGTGACTACAGTGAGCCGCCCCTTGGGAATGTCTACCTCCAGAGGCTTCACCGTGTGGATGGCTTTCGTGGACAGGTGGATGGCTCCATTTATAAATAATTCTTGCGGCAGGCTGCGCCGCCGCACCTGGACCTGGGCTTTGCCAGACAAAAAAGGCCCGATCTGCGAATTGGGATTTGCTTCCAAGTCAGACACGGTCCCTTGGGCGATTACCCGTCCCCCCTCTTCCCCGGCTCTGGGTCCCATTTCAATGAGCCAATGAGCATGGGACAGAATTTGTATGTCATGATCCACCAACAGCACGGAGTTGCCATCAGTCACCAGATCGTCCATCACCGCCGTAAGCCCCTCGATATTGGCCGGGTGCAGGCCGATGGATGGCTCATCCAGCACATAGAGCACCCCAGTAGTGCGGTTTCGCACCGCCCGAGCCAGCTGCATTCGCTGCCGTTCCCCTGTGGACAAGGTAGCCGACGCACGATCCAGTGTGAGATAGCCCAGTCCCAGTTCCATGAGTCTCCGGGCCACCGTCTGGAAAGAGTCACAAATGCTTTCCGCCATCGACCTCATCTCCTTCGGGAGAGAGGTGGACACTCCCCCTACCCATCCGACTAGCTCTGTCAATGTCATCTGGCAGGCTTCATCCAGGCCGATCCCCCGTAAACGGGGTGCACGGGCGTTCTCAGACAAGCGGGTTCCTTTGCAGTGTGGACAAACTTCCTCCTTTAGAAATTTCGCCACCCGCTTCATGCCCTTTTCATCCTTGACCTTGCTGAGGGCATTCTCTACTGTGTGGACGGCGCTATAGTAGGTAAAATCCATCTCCGTGGCCACATCGCCGGTCTTTGGTCGATAAAAAATATGTTTTTTTACAGCCGGACCATCATATACAATGTGCTTCTCCTCCGGCGACAGGTCCCGGAAAGGCACATCGGTACGCACTCCCATGGCCCGGCACACATCGGTCATCAATGACCACATCAACGTATTCCATGGAGCCACAGCTCCCTGATCAATTGTAAGGGATTCATCAGGAACCAGAGTAGAGCGGTCTACGGTTCGCACCACACCAGTACCTCCGCAAGTGTGGCACGCCCCTTGGCTATTAAACGCCAGTTCCTCCGCCCCAGGAGCGTAAAACTCCGCGCCGCACTCTGCGCACTTCAGCGGCTGTTCCGCCGCCACCGCCAGAGTGGGCGGCAGATAGTGACCATTAGGACAGCGGTGACTTGCCAGCCTGGAGAACATCAGACGAAGGCTGTTTAGCAACTCTGTTCCAGTACCGAATGTACTTCGAATGCCCGGCACACCAGGGCGTTGGTGCAGTGCCAAAGCTGCGGGAACATAGAGCACCTCATCCACATCCGCTCTGGCCGCCTGGGTCATCCGCCGTCGGGTATAAGTGGACAAAGATTCCAGATATCGCCGGGATCCTTCAGCATACAAAACACCGAGAGCCAGGGAGGACTTGCCAGAGCCAGACACTCCGGCAATCCCTACGATCTGATGGAGCGGAATTTCTACGCTCACATGTTTTAGGTTATGCACCTTAGCCCCCCGAATTTGGATTGCTTGGGGTGGGCACACCTCTCTTTTCAAAGGCAAACACCTCACTATATTGTCAGGTAATTTTACTTTACATATTTTGCAGTGAAATATATTTTACTTAAAAATAGGTGCGCTGTTCTCCTGTCTGCAATTTCACATTCACTGCTTGTGTGCCCATCTTACCATGGCATACAAAACCGGTCAAGAGATCCGCTCCCATCATCCTAGCAACGTCTGATCTTTTCAGATTTCTATCGCTTTTCTGCGTTCTTTCACTTGGAAAAATCCAGAAAAAGCTGGGGGCAGCACACTAGACCGCCATACCCTTTGCATGGAGTCCCTGCTTTTTCGTGCTAGTTCTGTCTTATCCTTAAATCAAGCGAGGAGACTTCCAAAATCCAGATTCTAAGTTTACTTTAAGAGCAAGTCCATATCTCTCAGATAGCCTTCACTCAGGCACAGGGGAAACTGCTCTGAACACGGCAAGCTCCCAGGATGGGCTATACTTTTGTGAAAGCGATAATAGTGTCATCACTCAGCAAGGATGATATCTTATTGCATGAATCAGAATTATTCACAGATTATTTGTAGACGAAACCGTCTATTTGTGATACACTCCAACATTGCAGACGACTCCGTCTGTAAATGAGATTAGGAGATGGATAATATGCAAATCTTGGTAGACATTATCCGCTTGCTACTTGCCATTGTGATCGCGGTGATTGCAGGCAAGCTGATTTCCAAACTGAAATTGCCAGCAATTCTGGGCTGGCTGATCGCTGGTATGATGCTGGGGCCCCATGCATTGGGACTTCTTGGAGACTCGCTGCTAGGCGCAGTCTGGTTTAATACGGTGGAACACCTGCTGGAGTGCATTGTTGGCCTGATGATCGGAACGGAGTTAATCTGGTCGAAGCTGAAAAAGGCTGGCAAACAAATCCTGGTTACAACTATTACGGAATCCCTGGGTACTTTTGTGGTGGTCAGCTTAGTATTCGGGATCATCTTTTGGGTCTCCGATATTCCTATCTATCTGGCGTTCCTGTTCGGCGGAATCGCCTTGGCCACTGCTCCGGCTCCATCCCTGTCCGTAGTCAATGAATTCAAGACCTCAGGCCCTGTGACCAGAACGCTGATCCCTATGGCGGCTCTGGACGACCTGGTGGGAGCGCTGGTTTTCTTCCTGTTGGTGGCATTTGTCTCCGCTCACCTCTCCACCACGGGCATCCCTGTCCCCGTGGTACTGTTTCTGGTGTTCCTGCCGGTACTAATTGGGGTGGTCACCGGATTTATTACCGGAAAACTGCTTCAGCACACAAAAAACCGGGGCAGCACTTTGGCAGTCATGCTGGTGATGATGTTAGTATCTGCAGGCATTGGATTTCTCATCAACAGCATGCTTCCTACTCCGGTGCTGAACTTCATGCTGATTGGGATGGCCTTTTCTACCGTCTTTTCCAATATGGTGACAACGGAGCAGCTCAACGGAATGATGGAGGTTATGAATCCTGTCATCAGCTTCAGCCTGGTAGTGGCGATTTTGAATCTGGCAGCACCGTTGGACTACCATCTGATTTTCGGTGCTGGTGTCTATACGGCGGTCTATATTATCACCCGTGCCATCGGGAAATACAGCGGCGCCTACTTTGGTGCATCCATTACTCATACGCCGGACACTGTGAAAAAGTACCTGGGTTTTACGTTGCTGCCCCACTCCGGGGTTTCTCTGGTATTCACCGGCATTGCCGTCTCTATCCTGAACGGGCCTGCGCCGGAGTGCGCATCCATTATTCAAGGGACCATCGCGGCAGCGGCGGTCATCAATGAAATCATTGCGGTCTACATGGCCAAGAAAGGCTTTGAGTGGGCCGGAGAATTGCACAAGGCGGAAGGGGAAAACACAGTATGACTCAGAAAGAGCGGCAGGACCGTAGCAAAGAGGAGATCTGTCAGGCAGCCATGGAGGAATTTGGCGCTCTCGGTTATGAAAAGGTAACCATGGAGCGAATCTGTGGCAACCATGGTATCTCCAAAGGCATGATGTATCACTACTATTCCAATAAGGATGAACTGTTCCTTCTCTGTGTTGAACGGACCTTCACGGATCTGAGAAAGCACGTGGATCGGGATATGGGAGAACTGGACGAACAGGAGTTTCTAAATGCCACTAAGAACTTCTTCATGATCCGGGAGTATTATTTTCAATCGCATCCCAGAGAAAAAGCAATTTTTGAGGAAGCAATGCTTCATCCTCCTAAACATCTGGTCGAGCAGATTCAGAAGTTACGCGGCCCGATCCGGGAGCTAAATCGGCGATTTTTCCGTCAGATAGTCAAAAAAATGCCGCTGCGTCCGGAGATAGATCCCCAGATAGCTGCCCGATACCTGGAAAGCGTAGAATATTTCTTCCAGAATGTTATTCGAAATTATCAGGAAGATCGTGCCGGGGCGGATCTGCACACCATGTTTGAAACCGCGGGAGAAATCCTGGACATGGTCCTTTTTGGAATTATGCGTCAGTCTGAACCAGGGGCCCGACCGTGTAAGCATAATTTCGATTCCTGATGCCATCCGACATGAAACCAGAGCCGTTTTCCATCTGTATCAATATTGACATAGTAACGGCGAAAAAATACCGGTAGAGAAGATAGTTCCAATGGCAACCGTATGGGCTGAGTTGCAGGAACCTTCTCAGCTTCCAAGATTATTGAGTAATGAATTGTTCAAAAAACGGAGTAACAAAGCAACAAACCTGAGGGCAAGTAGAACCGAAATACGCTTGAAACGAACAAGCTTTTCAATAATATTGATTGGGCTGCAAACGTAATTGAGAGGCCCAGAAAGGAGAAGCCATATATGGAGCAGACCTATTCTGTTACAATCGGAGGCAGTCAGTATTCTTACCCCGCTGGCACAACATTCCGAAAAATTGCTGAAGACTTTCAGTCTCAATTTGAAAGCGATATTTTACTGGTTTCACGGGATGGAAAGCTATGTGAACTACATAAGATATTGGATCGAGATTGCACTCTGAAAATGCTGACCATTCAGGACAAGCCTGGAATGCAGACTTACGAACGGAGCGCTATCTTTTTGATGTTAAAATCTTTCTACGACATTGTAGGAGAAACGCACATTACGCGTATTTCTGTGGAATATTCACTGAGTCATGCGCTATTTATCATCGCCAATGGAGACTTTCAGTTGGATCAAGCGTTGCTGGATCAGGTTGAACGCCGCATGAAGGATTTGGCCGACAAGGCAGTTCGGATCCATAAGCATTCCGTTTCCACAGATGATGCGATTGCATTGTTCCAGAAACGGAAGTTTTATGATAAAGCAAAACTTCTCAGTTTTCGCATGAGCTCTCGTGTTAACTATTATGAATTGGATGGTTTTTTTGATTATTTCTATGGATATATGGTGCCTGATACCGGATATATAAAATGTTTCAAACTAGAGTTGTTTGACTGCGGCTTTGTTCTTCGCCTTCCAAGCCCCTCCACACCTACTCAGCTAGCCCCATTTCAGCCGTCTATGAAAGTTTTTCATACGCTATATCGCAGCGATCAAAGATTTAAGTCTCTAAATATTTCCAATGTTGCAGACTTGAATGATGCTATTTGCCGCGGAAAATCTACACCGCTTATTTTGGCCGCAGAGGCCCTGATGGAAAAACGGATTGGAGACATCGCAGAAACCATAGCCAGCCGCCAAGGTACTCGTTTTGTTATGATTGCCGGCCCTTCGTCATCTGGGAAAACAACATTTTCTCACCGCCTGTCTACCCAGCTTGCCGCCTGCGGACTGCATTCCCATACCATTTCTACTGATAATTACTTCAAAAATCGCTCGGAAACTCCCCGTGGCAAAGACGGTCAGTTTGATTTTGAAAGCCTTGGAGCAATGGACGTGGAACAGTTCAATCGCGATATGTATCAACTGTTGAATGGACAAACAGTTGAACTTCCCCAATTTAATTTCAAGAAAGGCACTCGAGAATATAATGGGAATGTCCTGACGCTTGGGCCGCAGGATATCCTAGTGATTGAAGGGATACACTGTCTCAACGATGCCTTTTCCTACTCTTTGCCCAGGCAGAGCAAATTCAAAATCTATATCAGTTGTCTGACTGTGCTTAATGTAGACGATCACAATCGAATCCCGACAAATGACGCACGGCTCCTGCGCCGGATTGCGCGGGATGCCAGAACCCGCGGGTACAGCGCTGAAGCTACCATCCGGATCTGGCCTTCTGTCCGGCAGGGAGAAGAAAAAAATATTTTTCCTTATCAGGACAGTGCGGACGTGATTTTCAACTCAGCTTTGCTTTATGAAACCGCGTTGCTTAAGCCTTATGTAGAGCCGTTGCTCTTTAACATTCCAAAAGATCGACCAGAGCATACAGAGGCTAAACGCTTGTTGAAATTTTTAAGTTACTTTCTCGCATATCCTGCAGATACAGTACCGCATACTTCTTTGATTCGAGAATTTATTGGGGGCAGCCTGTTTGGTGAATTTTAGCCCTCACTCAGAATAAGAAAAGAGGGTTTCGCTTCAAATGAAAGCCTTAGCGTAGTTTGGTCATGTCTTTCCTTTTGGAAGGGACGGTTAAAATCGATATTTTTTCAAGGTCAGACAAAACCGCCGCGAAGCGGCGG
>CAJLWS010000043.1 GCA_905210385.1 uncultured Eubacteriales bacterium
CTGCCCCGGCTTCGGCAGCGCAGCCAAATACGCCGCCGTCTCTGCCCTGGAGCTGGCCTTTGACGCCTCCGCCCTGCCCATCCACGTGGTGGTCATGGAGCTCATGGGCCGCAACGCCGGGTGGATCACCGCCGCCTCCGCCCTCTTCGCCGACCAGATGCCCTGCGAGCACCTGGTGTACCTGCCGGAGACCAGCTTTGACAAGGAGGCCTTCCTGGCCGCGGTGAAGGAGAAATGGGCCAAGGGACGAGGACTGCTGGTCACCGTGTCCGAGGGCATCCACTACGCCGACGGCTCTCCCGTGGCCGACTCGGGCATCGTGGACGGCTTCGGCCACAAGATCCCCGGCGGCGCCGCCCAGACCCTCAGCGACATGATCATGCAGGAGACGGGGCTCAAGTCCCGCTCTGAGAAACCCGGTCTGCTGGGCCGGGTGAGCGTGGGCCTCATGTCCCAGGTCGACCAGAGGGAGGCCGAGGAGGCCGGCGCCGTGGCCGTGCGCTCCGCCGTGGAAGGCAAGACCGGCTTTATGGTGGGCTTCGAGACCGTCCGGGAGCCGGAGTACCGCTCCCAGACCTGTCTGATCCCCCTGGAACAGGTGGCCAATGCGGAAAAGAAATTCCCCATGGAGTGGATCGGCGCGGACAGGGCCAGCATTGCCCCCGCCTTCAAGGACTACTGCCTGCCCCTGCTGGGTGAGTACGACAATCGCTTTGCCTATCTGCGCTGACGGGGAGGCCGCTGACCATGCAGATTCTGTTCAGCTTTCTCATCTGCCTGCTGGCCACCACCATCGGCGGCATCAGCGGCGTGGGGGGCGGCGTCATCATCAAGCCGGTGCTGGACGCCACCTCCGGCATGCCGGTGGCCACCATCAGTTTCCTGTCCGGCTGCACCGTGCTGGCCATGACCATTACCTCCATGCTCCGCAGCCGGGGCGGCGAGGTGAAGGTAGAACCCCGCAGAGGCACCCTGCTGGCCATCGGCGCGGCGGTGGGCGGCGTTGTGGGCAAGGAGCTGTTTGAGATCGTGCGCTCCGCCGGCGGCTCTGCGGTATCCATCGCGCAGCAGGTGATGATGATTGTTCTCACCCTGGGCGTGCTGGTCTACACGCTGAACCGGCCCCGCATTACCACCAGGGATGTGAAAAACCCGGCAGCCTGCGTGGTCATCGGCCTGGTACTGGGCCTGCTGTCCGCCTTTCTGGGCATCGGCGGGGGGCCCATCAACCTGGCGGTGCTGTACTACTTCTTCTCCATGGACACCAAGACCGCCGCGCTGAACTCCCTTTATATCATCCTGTTCTCCCAGGCGGCCAGCTTTTTGAGCACCCTGGTGCGGAACACCGTGCCGGAGTTTGAGTGGGCGGTGCTCATCGTCATGGTGGTGGGCGGCGTCGTGGGCGGCACCCCGGGCCGCAGAATCAGCAAGAAGCTGAGGCGTGGATCGGCTGTTCTTCTGGCTGCTCATCGTCATCTCCGGAATCAGCTGTTACAATCTGGTGCGGTGTTTCGTGTAGCGGCCCGATTGCTGACCCGCTCCCCGCGCCGATGCGCTTTCCCCTGCCTCACCCCCGGTTTAACCCCGCAGGCCCTTGCTTGATAACAAGGGCCTGCGGGGTTTTCTTTTTTCATCTCGCCCATTCTTTAACCTGTCCGGGACGGTTCCGTGTCCAAATGGGCAAAATAATGGACTTTATTTGACGCGTGGCCTATGGTAAAATTATGTCGAAATTTAGAATAATCGGATTCGCGGTCCAGAGCCCATCGCTTTCCCAAACCTATACCGCCACGTCGAAACAAGAAGAGGTCCAAACATGATAGTCTATCTACAGATGCTCGAAACAGCAGAGGATCGGGCCGCCTTTGAGCAGCTTTACCTCACCTATCGCAGCCTGATGTATCGCATCGCCTATGGCATCTTGCGCAACCAGCAGGATGCGGAAGACGCAGTGCACCAGGCCTTTCTGTCCATGATTGGAGGCTTCAGAAAAATTAATAAAATCGAGTGTCCAAAAACAAAGGCCTTCTGCGTTATAGTAGTAGAACGGAAATCCCTGGATCTCCTTCGGATCCGGAAACGGGATATTGATTCCTATGATGTGGAGCGACACGGAGTTGAGATCCCCCTGCCCGGAGACAACGGTCTGGCGGATGCACTGGCACGGCTTTCCGCCAGGTACCGGGAGGTCCTCTTGCTGCGCTATTATTTCGGTTACGCAACAAGGGAGATTGCGGACATGCTCCAAATGAGCTTGTCCGCAACCAATAAGCTGCTTTGGCGGGCAAAAGCAGCACTGGCCGCAGAATTAGAAGGAGGCGGTGACCCCGATGCAGAAGTTTGAGATTTCAGACCAGGCCCTGGAAGAGGCTTCCGGGGCCGTGGTCACATCCTTGCTGGGAGCTCTTCCCGAGCCGGAGGAACTCGCCCATGATTTTTCCGACGGCTTTGAGGAGAAAATGCGCCTGGTGATCACGAAGGAGAAGCGGCACAGCGCCTTCCGGAAGTTTGGCCGCCGGGCAGCTGCGGTGATCCTGGCGGCGCTCGTCGGGATGGGGGCCTGGCTGGCGGTGGACCAGGAGGCTCGTGCCATGGTGTCGCAGTGGATCCGCACGGTCTACGAAAGTTCCGTGATCTACCGCTTTTTTGGCGCAGCCCCCGAGGGAGAGCTTCCGGACTATCGGCCGGCCTGGGTACCTGACGGATATGTGGAGGTCCAGTCCCTCCGCACGGAATCGGAGCAGGTGCTGGTCTATCAGTCCTCCGACAGTGCTTTTACGCTGACCTATTATTGGATGGATGAGGCAACAGGTACAACCTTGGATGGTATTTCCGACGAGAGCAGGACTGTCTCCGTCCAGGGAAATCCCGGATTTTACTACCCCTCCGCCGGTCCCGGTTCTACCAATGACCTGATCTGGACTGATGAATCCTCAGGGCTGGTCTTCATCCTGTCCGCCTACCTGCCTGAGCATGACATTTTGCACATAGCGGAAAGTGTAGAATTGTCTGATATTCCAAAATGATACTTCTTTCATTTTAAGCGTCCAAAAACAGCTCCCTTCTCCGTTTTAGTTTTAGAGCCGACGCAAAAAGCGGGCTGAGCAGACCCACTCAAAACTGTCTGCAAATCTTATTATGCGAGGAGCTGTTCGTATGAAAAAACGCGTAGTCCCATTGTTCATCGCGCTTGTGATGATCCTGTCCATCAGCGCGAACGCCGCCATCGAGCCCCGTGCAAACCTAGTTAATACTACCCTCACTTTCTCCGGCACCACGGCAAACTGCTCGGTCCTGGTCACATCGCCAACCAAGCAGATCAACGTTACCTTGAGCCTGTGGCAGGGCAACATCCTGATTGACTCCTGGTCTGGGAGTGGGACCACCGTTGTGTCTGTACAGGGAACCGCGTCTGTGGTGAAGGGGCGGACCTATACGCTGCAGGCCACCGGGACAGTCGATGGAGAACCGATCAATGCTGCTCCTGTAACACGAACGTGTTGATACCCACCCCGGGGCCCCTGTTCTGAGGTTGCGGACAACGAGGTCCTCGCCACTGCCCAGGCTGGGCTGGACACCTCAGCGGATCTGAAGAAACGCCTGCTGGAGCTGTCCCCTGTACGGTTTACAGCATAGCGCTATCTGTTTCCCAAAATCCCCATAGACCCATAGATTTTGTCTGTGTACGGCTGTATAGGAGCAAAAATCAAGTGCTAAGCGGGCTGCACCGTTTGATTCCATGTGACCACGGGAGGTCTGGGAGAAAAAGACCTAAGCACAAGCGGCTGCATCCCTATCCTGCGTGCGAGCCCTCCAACCGTCACGCCCGGTGGGAGATATCCTGTCTCTCTTTTGCCAAAATGGAATTGGGGAGCGTCTCGCAATTTCAGGACAGATCTGGTAATGTCTTCATATCTTTCATCTGAGTATGGGGGGTTATGCGTGCATCAGTATCAAGAAGTTGCAAAAGATTTCTTGGTCGGGTGTGTGGTTGAGACCCGAAAGGCAAAGTCACTGAAAAAGAGCACGATGTCAATCTGGCTGCAGATTGATCCCCGCTCTTATCTGGATATTGAAAAAGGGAGGTACGGTCTCTCCGCCGCATCCCTGCTCTGTTTCCAGTGCAATCTCGCGGATGTGGAAATTTTAGATATGGTCCACAGTTTCAAGTCAAAAATAGACCCGTCAGACTAAAAGCTGAGGCAGGAAAAAGAAACCCTGGAGCCGTCAAAAGCTCTGGGGTTTTCTTCGTGGAGGCTACAGAGCTTGTCCCTGTACCCTCTTGCGCGTGATATGAGCTGTCTGAATCCCTCTGGCGAGAGCAAGCGCATGGCGTATTCCTGCCCGTTAAACTGCAAAAGCCCCTGGAAACCGTCTTAAAGGACAAGACGCCGCCCGCGTTCCTACATCTTTTGAAAAGGGCCTATCAAATTTGGTTGAACTCCGGTATAATGGAGTCGAATCCGGGTATCCCACACTTCATTCGATCTCACGCAGCGGACCATCTGATGTTGGCCTGGCGCATGTACAGGTCACGGATATTCCCGGACAAATGCAGTCCAAAATCAGAGAGGTGCTTACTGCGAAACTACCACAGCTGACCCGAACATTTGCCATGAAAGGCGGCGGTGAACCATGAAGTCCACACAGGAGCTAGAGCATCAGATTCGTCAGAGCAGAGACCCCGCGCTGCTGGCAGAGGATGCCTTCTCCGCCCCTGATTTGACCGCACATCTCAGAAACCTGCTGAGCTGCCGCGATGTATCCGTTCAAGATGTGGTTGTCGGCTGCCGCCTTGATCGCAGCTATGGATATCAGCTGTTTAACGGCACCCGCAAGCCCACCAGGAATTTCCTCCTTCGCTTGGCTCTGTTCCTGAAGCTTCGGGAGGAGGAGGTGCAGAGGCTGCTGAACATTGCGGAACGGCAGCCATTGTATGCCCGAAACCGGAGGGATGCCGCAGTGCTGTACGGACTGACGCACGGCTTGGCAGCGGACGAGACGCAGGAGCTTCTGGAAGCGTTAGGCGAGGAGGGGCTAGAATGACCCACCGGGATGGCTTTCTGTCTGAGTTCGATCCCCTGCCGGGAGGTGTAGCGCTGCCCACCCGGGTTCTTGCGGACTATGAGGTGGATTCCTGTCTGGCCTATCAGAGCGCGGAGCGTCTGATTCTGCTGCTTCGACGAAAGTCAGACGATAAACTGATTGTGCTGAAAGCCGCCACGGCGGGCAAGGAAGACCTGAAGGGGGAGTTCCATATTCTGACGAAGCTGGCGCCTCTTCTGCCCGGGAAGGTACCGGAGCCCATAGGCTGCTTTGAAGAAGCAGGAACAGGATATCTCCTGCGCACCTATCTCCCCGGAGAGACTCTGGCGCAATGGAGGGAGCGGGAAGGGCACTGCCCGGAGGCGCTGTGCATCTCACTGGGGCAGGAGCTGTGCTCCCTGTTGGAGGTCCTGCACAGCCAGAAGCCGCCCGTTATCCACCGGGATATCAAACCGGAGCACATCATTCTCCTGTCCAGCGGCGGCGTGGGACTGATCGATTTTGGCATCGCCCGCCAGTTTAAGGATGGCAAAGACACGGATACTCGCCACATGGGTACCCGGACCACCGCAGCACCGGAACAGTACGGCTACGCCCAGACGGATCAGCGCACAGATCTCTATGCCCTTGGCAGGACCCTGACCTGGCTTCTGACCGAGCAATATGACCTGGAAGGTCTTCGCCGGCTGGAGGGAGTCTCTCCTGAACTGCGCATCGTGCTGGAAAAATCGGTGTCCTTTTCTCCGGAAGCCCGCTTCCAGAATGCCGCATCCTTTTCCGCCGCGCTGTCCGGGCGGAGCGCGTGCCGGCGGCGGCAGCGGCCCCTCTGGGCCGCTGCCCTGGCCGTAATTGTGGCCGTAGCCGTGGGAATCGGACTGTCATGGCCCGGGAATGTCCCCTCACCGCAGCCTCCAGAGCAGGGGAACCAGGTCTCGCCCGCCCCACTGGCGGTCACCTTTACCTCTGACACGATGGAACGCGCGGTTCGGCAAGCACTTGGGCAGATGGATGGGGAGATTACCTACGACCAGCTCTCCCAGATCCGCCGCCTGGCGGCTGTAGGCGAGAACACCTTCAGCGAAGAGCAGGCGTTCGACTACCGGAGCGGCTGCTACATCGCAAACCAGTTTCAGGGGGATCTGCCCCTGGGCGACGTCACCGACAGCGACCTGGAGCTCCTGGCCCATATGCCAAACCTGAGGGAACTGTATCTCTGCCGGCAGGAAATCCAGGATATCTCTGTTCTGGAGGGGCTGCCCCTGACCACGCTGGCCCTGTGTGAGGATAAGATCTTGGATTTCTCCCCATTGGCCTGCCTGGGCGGGCTGGAAACCCTATACCTGGGCGGCAACCCGGGCACCGACTACAGCGCTCTGTCCGGCCTGGACCGGCTGACAACCCTGGCCGTAGGCGGTAGCGCCAGCGTGGGGATCGGTGTCGTGGACAGCCTGGACTTTCTGGACGGGCTGTCGCTGCGGAACCTTGCCCTGGGTCTGACGGTACCCAAGGACGGCAGCTGGGAGCCTCTCACCCGACAGATTGCCCTGGAGGAATTGCTGTTGTGGGACCCCGGGGAGGACGCCGTGGCAGCGGCCGGTACGCTCACGGATCTGAAAACGCTGAGCATTGGAGACTACTATGTTTCAGACCTGACCGCCCTGTCCGGCCTTGTGGGGCTGGAGGTGCTCAATATTCACAAGGGCAGCGTGGAGAGCCTGGCGGGGATTGAATCCCTCTCCCGGCTGATCACCCTGTCCGTGGGATACAACGGCGTCGACGACCTGACGCCCCTGGCGGGGTTGACGCAGCTGAACTACCTCCAGCTGGAGGGCCTGGACATTGCGGACTTCTCCGTTCTGGCGAACCTGCCGTCTCTGGGCTATGTGGTCGTGCCTCAGGAACAGGGGGCGCTGGTGGAGGCGGCATGCCCAGACCATGCCTTTGAGCTTCGAACCTTCTGAGGAACCCGCAATATTGTGCAAAGCTGCACACCAAAGAGGACCGGAATCGTGATACCATCATCACGATTCCGGTCCCTTCCCTTCTTCGGGCAGAGCGATCAGCTCCAAAACGCTGTTGATCACATCCCGTACCACCCGGAATTGCTCCGGAGGCAGCTTTTCCAGACGATGGGCGATGGCGTCCGCGTTGTTCCCCGCGCATTCCCCCATCAAGAGGAAGTCGCTGGAAACATGGAGGATCTCGCACATCCTCCGCAACACGGTCAGCGAAACGCCGGCCAGTCCCCGCTCCACACAGGAGATATTCTGTGGGGAGATGCCGATCAGCTCGGCAAACCGTTCCTGGGTCAGGCCGGCGGCCTCCCGGGCCTCCCGTACCCGGCAGCCCACCTCCACATTGATCTCTTTCTTTTGGCGCATAAGCCGTTTTGTCACCTCCTGTCTCTAGTTTAATCAATGTGTGGCTTGACTAAAACAATATCATGCACTATAATTTCTAAATACAATGTATTTAGTCCGGACAGAAATCAATAGAACGGAGGAACAATGATGCGGCGGATGAGAAGAGGGTTGTGCGGTGTGCTGTGCCTGGTCCTTCTGCTGGGGCTCCTGCCTGCCGCGGCGCTGGCGGAGGAGACGGGGGGACAGGGAACGCACTGGGCCCAGAGCGCGGTGGAGCAATTGAACAAGATCTATGGATCCAATCTTTTTTCTACTTCTGACGATGATATGACCGTTAGCGGAGTTCAATCTTTGCTGACGACCATGGGCTGCTCCACGGACAAACTGAAGGATGCGTCCGGAAACCTGACCAGGGGCCAGGCCTGCGAGGTGCTGGCAGACGTGTTCAGCCTGCCGGTCGCTGAAAATCAGCCTGCCATCCAGTACCTGTATCAGCAGAACATCATCAGCGGGACGTCAGAATACGATCTGGACGAGACCGGCTCCGTCAGCCAAGCGGAATTCGCCGTGCTCACCTATCGGGTGCTCAACGCCGTGGGCGGCGGGCTGGGTTCCAGCAATAAGGCCCTCAAGCCCGGCACCGACGAATACTTCGCCTGGATGTATCTGGCGGCGCGGAAATGTGTTTCCTTTAGCACGGAAGACAGCACCAAAACGATCGATGAAACTACCTGGCAGCAGTGGATCACCGCTCTAACAGGAGAAAATATTCCTAGTGATGCGAAGCCCTCTGGCACATTTAATCCAGCCATGCCCGATCCCTCTACCACCAAGTTGTCTGCTGCTGTACAGATCGTGAAGGAATATATCAAGGCCGGCGGCTCTCCCACCATTTTCTCCGACGTCCCGGCTGACAACGGCTTTTACGACGGCGTCATGTACCTCTTTGACCAAGGGCTTATCAGCGGAAACGGGGACGGGACGTTTGGTCCAAACGGGGCCCTGCCACGGTACCAGCTGGCGGTAATGCTGGCCATTTTGGATAAGGCCGAGTGCGCGAATGAGAGCGGCATCAATCGCTTTACCGCCTCGATTACGCATGCGATAGAGAACGGCTACATGACGGGCAATATCCCAGCTGAAGAGAACTGGAACCCAACCCAAGATAGTAGCTGGAGCGCAACGGCAACCCGGCAGGAAACGATTGTCGCGCTGATGAAACAACTGCAGGTGAATGTGACCAGTGCAAACACTGGCATTCTGGCACGTTTCAAAGACACAAGTGGGATTGCTGTCACGGATCAACCCTATATGGCCTATGCCGTCAGCATTGGTCTGGTCAATGGCACCGTCGAGGGCAATCTAGAACCTGACAGGAGTATAACCCGCGGCGCGGTCGGCGTGCTCCTCTACCGTACCCTCCTGGGCGTGGACAAGACCAAGATGAAGGACTACGAGGATAGCGTGTCATCCGCCAAGGGCGCTGAGGAGCCTGACGATCCGGCGGTCCGGACCTTTGCCCTGCTTGCCGCCGCCCCTGAGGCGGAGGACTCGGACTCTCTCACCCTGACGCTCCGGGAGGACTGGCGGCTGACCTCCCCGTTGGATCTGAAAGTCCCAGAAGGCAAGACTTTGACCATTACCGGCAAGGGCCATTACATCTATGAGATGGGCGGCACGTTGGAAAACAGTGGGCTGGGTAAGGTTGTATTTTCCGACGACATCATTCTCTATCCCGCCGGAACCGGAGAAGCCGACGAAACCTGCGACACCAGCACCTCCGATCTGCTGATGATGGAGCGGCAGCCCCACACCGTGACGGTGAGCGACAACATCGAAAACGGCAGCGTCACAATCTCCGGCAGCCTGGCACAGGCAACAAAGGGTACCACCATCACCCTTACCGTTCAGCCCATCCAGGGCTATCATCTGACCAGACTGACCTGTACCGCCACGGAGATCACAGAGAATCAGGAGATAACAATTTATGAGAACAGCGATGGGGTCTATTCCTTCGTGATGCCCGCCAGCGATGTGACAATTTCGGCTGTTTTTTCCGAAGGCTCTGTGATACCCGCTGGCCATACCATCACCTTTGACCCCCATGGCGGCAGCGTGACG
>CAJLWS010000044.1 GCA_905210385.1 uncultured Eubacteriales bacterium
TTCTGGCGGCTCTGAGTCCCTGCGCACTGGCGGGCTGTGGCAAACAGGATGCAAACCTCCGGCCAGGCATCCTGTCCCTCCACATCGGCGGATGGATCCCGCTCTGCGTAACCCTTTTCCTGAGCCTCCCGCAGCGCCTGCTCAAAGGACAAGCCGGCCTTGATCATCCGAGTCAGAATGTAGTTGGTTGTCCCGTTCAAGATACCGTAGATCTCCAGGATCTCATTTGCGGCCAGGCACTGAGACAGGGGCCGGATGATGGGGATACCGCCCCCCACACTGGCCTCAAAAAGGTAGCATACCCCTTTCTCTTTGGCCAACTGGGTCAGCTCATAGCCGTGGGTGGCCACCAGCTCCTTATTGGAGGTCACCACACTCTTGCCCGCCTCCAGTGCCCGCCTAGTGAAGTCCAGGGCTGCTGTAGCTCCGCCAATGGTCTCCACCACAATATTAACCTCAGGATCCGACTCAATCACAGAGAAATCCTTAACAAACAGATCCGAAAATGGGCTGTTCGGGAAGTCCCGCACATCCAGAATATACTTCAGCTTAACCAGATCGTCTGTCTTCTGGGCGATGCTGTTCTCATGTCCGGTGAGCACCTCAGCCACCCCGGAACCAACAGTGCCAAAGCCTAAAACCGCAACATTTACCATGGTCTTTTCCACCTCGTGTCTATACTCAGCCCGCCAGTACCTCGCAGCGGACCACTTCCTTCTTCTCCCGCAGGGCCGTGAGCAGATCCTCCAGATCAGACTCTAGCCCCATAGTCTCCAGTCCCACCGTCACCGGCGCGGCATCCCCTCCGGGAATAGCCTGGTGGATCGTCAGCACATTGCCACCCCAATCCGCAAAGGTATTCAACACCGAGGACAGCGCCCCAGGTTCATTGCGCAGCAGGATCTGAATGGTTACAATCCTGCCATGGATCATATCCTGAAAGGGACGAATGGCATCCTTGTACTTATAAAAGGCGCTGCGGCTGATCCCGGCACGACGGGTGGCTGCATTCACGGTACGCACCTCGCCGGTTTCCAATAACCGTTTGGCGTCCGCCACCTTCAGGTAGATCTCCGGCAATGCCGACGCCTCCACGATGAAATACTTTTGCCTTGGGGACATATCCATTTCTCCTACTCGCTCTCTGCCCACCCTTTTGTCTCTGTACTGCGGTCTATTGTATCACAGAGAAGGACATTTCTCAATTCCTATTTGGCCCTGTTTTCACCAAACATTTCCCCGCTCCCGTCTGGATTTCCGGCAGGATGCAAAAAATCTCCGCGAAAGGCGAACTTTCGCGGAGATTTTTGGACGGTCAATCTGTCCCCCCTGAATCCGGCGGGACCTCCGGCGTGGGCTCCACCGGCGGGCTGGACTCCACCGGCGGGTCACTGGGTTCCACCGGGGGCTCGCTGGGCTCCACAGGAGGCTCGTAGTTGGGCCAGGTGGTCTCATCCTCCGGATCGAAACCGGGCCACTCCTCTTCCGTGGGCCAGGTCTCGGGGTCATTGATGTCAAAGGTGCTGGGGTCATACGGCTGGCCGTCGTGAGTATCGCAGTAGCGGTCCTCCTCGTTGGGGAAAAGCGTTTCGTAGATGGAGATCAGGGCGTACTCATCCCCGATGGTAACGGAATCGCTGACAACTTCTCGTTCATAATCCACCATGGTGATGGTGCGCACCGACTCCTCCGGGCAGTGCTCCCCAGCCAGCTTGTAGGCACCGGTTTCCTCCCCGTTGGCGTCCAGGATGGGGCAGTCCAGGCAGATCTCCACTGGCACATGGCAGACGCAGTACTCCGTGGGGCCGTCCCCCGCCGCCAGGTAGAAGGTCTGGCTCCGGTTGCCCCGGGAGTCGTTCTGGCAGTCCTCGGTGGCCAGGTTGCCGCAGTCCATGCACACGGTGTAGGCCCGGAGATTGTCCAACATGGGGAATTCCCGGCGTTCCAGGCCCTGGTGAACCAGGGTCATGACCTCCCGCCACAGGTAGACGGAGGGGTTGCCCCACTGGTCGTTGACGATCTCATCATATTGGGGATAGCCGGACCAGACGGCGGCGGTATAATGGGCGGTGTAGCCAGCAAACCAGAAGTTGTAGGAGTTGTCCGAGGTGCCCGTCTTGCCCGCCACCAGCTGGCCGCTGATCCGGGCGCCGGTGCCGGTACCAGAGGTGACGGCGCTGGTGAGCATGCTGTTGATATAGTAGGCGGTGGTGTCCTTGATGGCCTCGCCATTGGTCTGGGGGGTGTGGTCCACCACCACGTTGCCGTCCATATCCTCCACCAGCAGGAAGGTGGTGGGTTCGGTGTAGGTGCCGTTGCGGGGGAAGGTGGCAAAAGCGGCAGCCATTTCAAAGGTGGTCACGCCCCGGGTCAGTCCACCCATGGCCAGGGGGCTGTAATCGTAATCAGTCTTCCACTCCCCGGCGCTGTTATAGTAGCCCTCCTCCAGGGTGGTGATGCCAAACCGCTCCTCCAGGAATCGGAAAGACTCCTCCGGCGTCACCAACTCCAGCACCCGGGTGGCGATGGTGTTCTTGGACTCGATGACCCCCTGGAGGACAGTATACAGGCCGGAGTAGCCCCGGGGCAGGTTCAGCGGCCACACCTGGCCGTTGAGGATCCGGACCGGCGCGTCGTCCAGCACGGTGGCCGGGGTGATCAGCCCCATCTCCAGCCCGGGGGCGTACACCGACAGGGGCTTGAAGGAGGAGCCAGGCTGGCGGGTGGCCAGGGCGTTGTTCCAACCCCGGTTAACCTCCTTCTCCCCCAGGTCGCCCGACATAGCCACCACATAGCCGGTGGTGTTGTCCACAATGGTGATGGCGGAGGACAGCTCCTGGCCGGTGCTGGAAATATAACGGGAGGCATCCCAGTTCTCAAAAATCTGGTCCACGCTGGCCTGGGCGTCCGGGTCGAAGGGGGTGTAGATGCGCAGGCCGCCGGAGTATACCAGCTGGGTGGCCGCCCGCTCGGCCATGCCCTCCTCCTCCATGAAATAGTCGATCAGCTCGCTGATGACCGCGTCCACGTACCAGGAGTTGACGTTTCCGCTGTCCTCTTCCTCCACCACCGGGGTGCCGTCCTCGTTGAACTGCACGTCTCCGGTGTAAGCGTCGTCCCAGGTGAACACCAGGGTCTCGGCCACAGCGGCGTCATATTCCGCCTGGGTGATGGTGCTGTAACCGTTGGAACCGTCCGCGTCCAGCATCTCGCCCAGGATGAGCTCCTGCCGGGCCTTGTTGTAGTCCCGGCCGTTCCAGATTTCTGCCGGACCGTAGTTCTCCGCCCCGCAGTAGCTGCAAGGCTCGTCGTTGGACAGGGAGTAGGTCCCGCATTCCAGGCAGGGATAGCGGGTGACGTTGAGCTGGGCGTTGGGGCTGTATAGGGACGGGTTGTTGGTGATGCCCGCCAGAGAAGCGCACTCAGCCAGGGTCAGTTCAGACACCGGCTTGCCGAAGTAGAACTCCGAAGCCGCCTGCACTCCGTAGCAGCTGTTGCCCAGATAGATCACATTGAGGTAGAGCTCCAGAATCTCATCCTTCTCGTAGTGGTCCTCCACGTAGAGGGCGGTGAAGATCTCGCTGATCTTGCGGGTGACCGTCACATCGTCATACTGGGTGAGGTTCTTGATAAGCTGCTGGGTGAGGGTGGAGCCGCCGAAGGTGTTGCGCATGCCCAGGAACATGTTGACAAAGGCGCCGGCGGTGCGGTACCAGTCCACCCCGTTATGATCCCAGAAGCGGTGGTCCTCAATGGCCACCACCGCGTTGATCAGATCCTCTGGAATATCCTCATAGTCCACCCACTCCTGGTTCTGCGATCCCACCAGGGTAGTCAGCTCCCGGGCCTGGCCATTGTCATCATAATAGTAGATAACAGAGTTCTCGTTGAGGGTGTAGGCATCCAAATCCAGCGTGGCGTTGGGCAGGACTGCCGTTTTGATGTAGACCGCGGCGTAGCAGGCCAGGAAAGCCCCTGTCACGATGCCAATCAAGAGCAAGGTCCCCAAAACCTGGAAGATCCGAAGGAACACTGTGGCCACTGTGGAACGTTTTTTTCGTGGCTGCTTTCCAGCATAATCCTCTCTCTGCGCCCGGCGTCCGCCCCGGGCCTGGGAGTTCCGTTGGGGCGCGTCATAACTATGATTATTCTCTGCCATTCAAATACCTCCGATGTATGCAGACACGCCATATCGCGCGTCACCTTCGATCGACTTTCAGTATAGAATAGAGCGTACCCAGTTTGGGCACATATAGGGACAGTATACCACACCCGCGCATTTTTGTCCACCCTGACGGGGCGGTCATCCCCCATAGCCACCCCCTCCCTGTTGTTTCGCGCATTTTCATCATGCCTTCTCCCGGAGCGGATTTTTTCCTTCTCCCCCCTTGCATTTTTTCATGGGAGACGCTACAATAGGAATGGCTTAAACCGATGTCGAAAGGAGTGAACCCCATGAGCGAAGCGTTCGGTCCTGATTTTGTCAGCGTTACCGATGACGAGGGCAACGAATTTGAGCTGGAGCATTTGGGCACCTTAGAGTATAAAGGGTGCACCTATATGTCCTTCCTCCCTGCGGATATGGATGAGGAGGACGAAGATTATGGGTTGATTCTCCTGAAGGTAATCGAGGAGAACGGTGAGGAACTCCTGGCCGATATCGATAATGAACAGGAGCTGGATGAGATTTATGACCTGTTCATGGAGCAGCTGTTCTCTGAGGAGGATGAGGAGTAAGCTTCTCTTCCCCTGCCGGGTTCTAACTACGTGTCCACCCGTTTAAAACCCACATCTTTTATACGGGACGCTGAACTCGTACCGCGGATCGCAGGCCTCCCAGCCCTCTCCGGAGGTGTCTGGACGTTGGAAGCGGAGAAACGGCGCGGAAGCGACCCACCTGCATTCACGTGCAGGTTTTTAATCGGGCGGCACGGCCACGGCGGGGGTTTTGACCAATTTTGCGGGAGAGCGGACGCTCTCCCGTTTTTTATTTTTCTCTTCTCATTCAAGCACAAAAATTTGTCTGTTTTGTGGCCGGTTTGTGAATTTTCCGTAGAATCAGGCTGAAACTCGATTTTTTCCTTGCAAGGCTTGACACACCGTGCTATAATGTCCCCATTCGGCACATCGGCACCTGGAGGATGTGCTTTTGTTCCGTCTATGTGAAACACCAGAAACTGAGAGGATTGATATACCATGAGCGCATCCAGAGAGAAGAAGCAGCGCCAGGGCAGCGGCCCCTCTGACAAGGCCGCGCAGGCCAACCAGAAGCAAGCTGCCTATAAGCGCAAGGTCCGCACCTACACCAGCATCGGTGTTGTCGTAGCCGTACTGGCCGCCGCGCTGCTGATTTGGAACTCCGGCTTTTTCCAGAGCCGCGCCCTCGCCGCCACCGTCGGCGACAACGAGCTGAGCGCCGCGGAGCTGAGCTACTATTACTACGACGTCCGCTACCCCTATACCATCTATAGCATGATCGACACCAGCGTCCCCGACGACGAGCAGATCTATGACGAGGAGGAGGGCACCACCTACCACGACTTCTTCCTGGATGAGGCGCTGCAAACCGCCCA
The DNA here is from genome assembly GCA_905210385.1 of uncultured Eubacteriales bacterium. Classification (GTDB taxonomy): domain Bacteria; phylum Bacillota; class Clostridia; order Oscillospirales; family Oscillospiraceae; genus Enterenecus. The sequence continues at coordinate 5,574 of CAJLWS010000044.1, forward strand.
ATCCGAGCTGGCCCTATACGATGCGGCCATCGCCGCCGGATACTCCCAGGAGGATATTCAGGATGATCTGGACGCCAGTATTGCCTCCTTCCAGTCCGCCGCTGCCAGCAGCAATTACAGCTACCGCTCCTATCTCGTGTCCCGCTATGGTAAGTTCATGACTCCCTCCATCTTTGAGCGGCTCCTGGCCAGAACCCTGCTGGCCTCCCTGTACGCCAATGATATGGGCCAGGAGTTCTATGACTCCTATTCCACGGAAGACCTGGAGGCTTACTACGAGGAGCACGCCGATGATGTGGATGATTTCGAGTACTCCTACCTCTACTTCACGCCCGAGGCCGTCATGAATACCGATGACGACGGCAATGAGCGGACCGAGGAGGAATTGGAAGAGCTGACCGCCCAGGCCCTGGCTGATGCGAAGGCCCTGGCGGAGGAGGCTCTGGCCGCCTACGAAGACGGCACCGATGTGGCAGACCTCATCGAGGAGTATGAGCCCAACAGTTCTGGGGATCACACCACAGTTACCGGAACCAGCAGCATCAGCAGCACCTACCGGGACGAACTGCTGGAACTGGGAGAGAATGAGGCTACTGTGGTGGAGAACGGCGAGTCCGGCTACTATCTGATCATCTTCCACAGCCGCGGCCGCAACGAAGATCTCACCGCTGATGTGCGTCATATCCTGATCCGGGCCGAAACAACTACGGACGAGGATGGCAATACTGTGGAGCCCACGGACGAAGCTTGGGAGTCCGCCCTTTCTGAAGCTGAGGATATCTTGGCCGAGTATGAGGCCGGTGAACTCACTGCGGAAGCCTTTGGTGAGCTGGCAAACGAATACTCTGACGACACCGGATCCAACACCACCGGCGGACTGTATGAGGCTGTCGCCCGCACCGACAGCTATGTAGAGGAGTTCCTGGACTGGATCTTTGAGGATGGGCGCCAGGCGGGCGACACCGGCATCGTGCGGCACGAAGGCGATGTAGAGTCCTCCACTTCCTATTGGGGCTATCACATCATGTACTTCCAAGGCTGGAACGAGGCCGAGTGGATGCTGGATGTGCGCAGCGACATGAGCCAGGAGGACCTCACGGAGCTGCAGGACAGCCTGCTGGAGAACGATGCCTACGCCATCACCACCGCAGACGGCGCCAAGTACCTGGGAGCTTAAGCAGCGCCAAAGCAATCCGTAACAAAAAGGGGCCGGACGCACAGCCCGGCCCTTTCCTTTCAGGGGGAGAATCCTATGGACAACCAGTTTATCCGCACGGAAATGCTTCTGGGCTCCAACGGGGTAGCCCGACTGGCACGCAGCCATGTGGCTGTGTTTGGCCTGGGGGGCGTGGGCGGCTGGTGCGCCGAGGCGCTGTGCCGGTCCGGGGTGGGCGAGCTCACCCTGGTGGACCAGGATACCGTGTCGGCAAGCAACCTGAACCGCCAGGCCGCCGCCCTCCACTCCACTCTGGGTATGGAAAAGGCGCAGGCCACCGTCCTGCGCCTTGCGGACATCAACCCCGCCTGTATCCTCCATCCCGTGGCCGCCCGGTATGAAGCGGAACGGCGGGAAGCGTTTTTCCAGGCCACTTATGACTACATCGTGGATGCCATCGACCTGGTCAGCTGCAAGTTGGATTTGATCGAGACTGCCCACCGCAGGGGTGTTCCCATCATCTCCGCTCTGGGAACTGGCAACAAGCGGGACGCCCAGCAGCTGCGTATCGCCGACCTGTCCAAAACTGAGGGCTGCCCCCTGGCCAGGGTGGTGCGGAAAGAACTGCGGGCCCGGGGCATCGTCCACCACCAGGTGGTGTACTCCCCCGAGCTGCCTTACGCCGCCTGGCAGGGGGATGAGACCCCGCCCCCCGGGCGGCGCAGCATCCCTGCCAGCGCCATGTGGGTGCCCGCCGCCGCCGGCCTGCTGTTGGCCCAGGCGGTCATCCTCTCTCTTTCCGGAGCCGATACCGATCCTGGACCTTCCCGGTGATCCACGCCCCCAACAGACCGCATAGGGTGCCGATGACCGCCCCGGCCAGAACATCGCTGGGAAAGTGCACCCCCACATACAATCTAGAAAATCCCATCAGGGCCGCAGCAATGAGCGCTGCGGCCTTCGCCCATTTCCAGGGCAACACTGCAGCCACCGCCACCCCGAAGGCAAAGGCGGAGCAGGTATGCCCTGAGGGGAAGGAGTTGGGGTCGCCGCTAGTGGCTAGCGTCTCCAATCCCTCCAGCACTACCCAGGGCCGGGCCCGGCTGATCAGTGGCTTGATGGTGAGATTGGTGATCAGGAAACCCAGCAGCATTCCCACTCCAGCAGACGCTCCCGCACGGCGTGTGGCCCGAAAACAGACCAGCACAATGGCTGCAGCGATGAAGAGTAATCCCGCATTCCCCAAATTGGTATAGAACGTTAGAATCTCGTTGAGCGCCGGTATGCGCAGATTCTGGGTGATCCAGAGCAGCACGCGCTCGTCCACCTGTTGTATCAGTTCAGGCACGGCAATCTCCTTTCCTTGACCCACTGGTCAAAGATATGTATAATCAGAATAGGAACAGAAAACCCTGCTCTTGTCCGGGATAGCTTCTATTCTTCCTCAAGGCACCCACTTTTCTGGCGCCTAGTTAGATATTTATTGTACCGGATTTATTCCATCGTGACAAGTCCTTTTCCCTGGATTGCGTTTTATCCCTCCCTCCCACTTTTTCACTTCCGAGGTGATTTCCTTGAAGCAGATTCTCTGCCTTTCCCACACTCCCTGGCAGGCTCGTCCAAACCGTACCCAGCAGCTGCTTACCCGGTTGAGCGAAGTCCAGGTTCTCTTTTTTGAACCCGCGCCGCCCAAGGGCACTCCCATGCCAGAGCAGGGCCGCCGGGTCCGCTCCCACATCACGGTATATACCCTCCCCGCTCCCCTGCTGGCCGGGCTGGACCGTGGCGGTGCCCAGCGACGCAGCCAGGGAAAGGCCGCCGATTTTATCCAGAAAACGATGGCCCGACACGGTTTTCGGGAGCCGGTTCTCTGGTGCACTGCCCCCGACCAGGCCGTCTACCTGGACCGGCTGGCCTACCGTGGCCTAGTCTATGACTGCGCCCAGGAGTGGGGAGAGGAGTTCCTGGACGAGGAGAGTGACCTGACCATGCACGCCGAGGTGGTCTTTGCCGCCTCCCCTGGTCTGATCCGGCGTCTGTCCCCTTGCAATGACAACATCGCCTTGCTGCCCAATGGAGTCAACCCCCTGATGTTTAACCGGGATGAGTTTTCTCCCCCTCCCCGGGTAGCCGCACTGGCCGGCCGGACCATTTTGGGCCGGGTGGGTGATCTCACCAGCAAAGTAGATCTGGAGCCACTGCTCCACACTGCTGTTGCCCAGCCAGACTGGACCTTCCTGCTGCTGGGCCGTGTTACAAAGCCAGTCTTTGGCAAACTTAAGGCCTATCCCAATATTGTGCTCACCGGACCGGTAAACGCGGTCGACCTGCCCGATTATCTTAGCGTATGCACCGTGCTCTTCGACCTACTGCGCGAGGACCGTCTGGGCAGCGACATCATTCCTTCCCGAATCTATGAATATCTCGCCACTGGTAAACCCATCGTCATGATGGAGGAGCCGGACCAGGTAGAACCCTTTCCCGATGTGATTTATACCGCCTACGATGCTGCCGGTTTCTTACGCCGATGCCGAAAGGCAGTTCTGGAGGATCCACAGCTGGTCGGTCCCCGCCGGCAGGAGTATGCCCGGCAGGCTGCTTGGGCCAACCGCGCCGCCGAGGTCAGCCGGATTCTGGAAAGCACGGGGCTATTTTGAACACTGCCCCCCTGCCCTTCGCAAATTCCCTTGTGTAAGCATACGAATTTGCAAGCTCTGTAGGTTTGTCAAACATATTGGACAGTGAATTCGTTCGGAGAAAGCCAACTAA
>CAJLWS010000045.1 GCA_905210385.1 uncultured Eubacteriales bacterium
CCATCAGCCACATCACCGGCGGCGGCTTCTATGAGAACGTGCCCAGGATGATGAGGGACGGGCTGTCCGCCCGGATCCGGCTGGACAGCTTTCCCCGCCCCGCCATCTTCGACGTGATCCAGAGGGCGGGAGATATCCCGGAGCGGGACATGTACAACACCTTCAACATGGGGCTGGGCATGGTGCTTGCCCTCCCCGCCTCCCAGGCCCAGCAGGCCCTGGCATTGCTTTCCGGCGCCGGCCAGCCCGCCTGGCAGGTAGGTGAAGTGGTTCCCGGCGACGGGGGTGTGGAGTTGGTATGAGCAAGCGCATCGCGGTTCTGGTCTCCGGGGGCGGGACCAACCTTCAGGCCCTCATCGACGCTCAGGGCCGGGGTGAGCTGGGCGGCGGCCAGATCTGCGCCGTCGTCGCCTCCAAACCCGGGGTGTACGCCTTGGAGCGGGCGGCCCAGGCGAGCATCCCCAGCTATGTGGTGGCCCGGAAGGACTACCCCTCCAGTCAGGCCTTTACCATCGCCCTGGTGGATCAGCTGCGGGCGCTGGACATCGACCTGGTAGTGCTGGCGGGCTTCCTGGTCATCCTCACCGGGGAGATGGTGCGGGCCTTCCCCAACGCCATCCTCAACGTCCACCCCGCCCTCATCCCCGCATTCTCCGGTGAGGGGTGCTACGGACTCCACGTCCATGAGAAGGCCCTGGAATACGGGGTCAAGGTCACCGGCGCCACAGTGCACTTCGTCAGCGAGGAGTGCGACGGCGGCCCCATCGTGCTGCAAAAGGCGGTGGACATCCTGGAGGGGGACACCCCGGAGGTCCTGCAGCGCCGGGTGATGGAACAGGCGGAGTGGATCATCCTGCCCCAGGCCGTGGCCCTGTTCTGCCAGGCGCGGTTACGGGTGGAGGGCCGCACGGTGCGCATTCTTCCCCAATGACGCTGGTGTTTCCCTGCGCCCAACAATCCAGCAAGCGGCATGACTGACGGAAGTGGGTCCAACCACAGGGAGTGCCGCCCCTGCATCTGCCGACCGTCTGGGCGCACCATGTGACAAAGCTGGTGCGCCCTTTTGTATTTTTGAACACGAGGAGGACAACCATGAATACCCTTGACCTGTGCCAGCTCCTGCGGGAGCACCCCTATCCCGGCCGGGGCATCGTGCTGGGCCGCTCCGCGGACAACCGGAAGGCGGTCATCGCCTATTTCATCATGGGCCGCAGCGAGAACAGCCGCAACCGGATCTTCGAGGCCACCGAGGACGGCATCCGCACCCGGGCCTACGACGAGTCCAAAATGACCGATCCCTCCCTGATCATCTACCACCCGGTCCGCATGGTGGGCCGGGGCGTGGTGGTCACCAACGGGGACCAGACGGATACCATCCGGGACTGCCTGCTGCGGGGCATCACCTTCAACGAGGCCCTGCGCACCCGCTGCTTTGAGCCCGATCCCCCCAACTATACCCCCCGGATCTCCGGCCTGCTCGCCCCGGACGGCAGCTTCAAGCTGTCCATCCTGAAGTCCGCTGACGGCAACCCGGACTGCAACCTGCGTTTCTTCTATGAGTACGACGCCCCTCTGGCGGGAGAGGGCCGGTTCATCCACACCTACCAGAAAAACGCCGACCCCCTGCCCTCCTTTGAGGGGGAGCCTCGCCGGGTGGCCATCACCGCCCCTGACGCCAAAACCCTGGCTGACGAGATCTGGTCCCACCTGAACGAGGAAAACAAGGTATCCCTATATGTCTGCTACCGGGACCTGTCTACCGGCAGAATGGACACGGTCATCCTCAACAAGCACCAGTGATCTGACTGCCCGTCGAAATATTATACAAGGAGCGACCTTTTATGAAAGAGCTGGAACTGAAATACGGCTGCAACCCCAACCAGAAGCCCGCCCGTATCTTTATGCAGCAGGGGGAGCTGCCCCTCTCTGTTCTGAACGGCAAGCCCGGCTACATCAATTTCATGGACGCGCTCAACTCCTGGCAGCTGGTGAAGGCACTGAAGAAGGCCACCGGCCTGGCCTGCGCCGCCTCCTTCAAGCACGTCTCCCCTGCCGGCGCCGCCCTGGGTGCCGAGCTGACCGACGTGGAAAAGCAGATCTACTTTGCCGACGGCTGCGATACCTCCCCCATCGCCCGGGCCTATATCAAGGCGCGGGGCGCGGACCGGCTTTGCTCCTATGGGGACTGGGCCGCTCTGAGCGAGATCTGTGATGAACCCACCGCCCGCTTCCTGGCCATGGAGGTGTCCGATGGCGTCATCGCCCCGGGCTATACCGACGCCGCCTTGGAAATCCTCAAAACCAAGAAAAAAGGCAACTACAACGTGGTGCAGATGGATCCCACCTATGAGCCCGCCCCCATCGAGCTGCGGCACATCTACGGCATCACCTTCCAGCAGGGCTATAACAATTTTGAGATCAACGAGGCGCTGCTAGACAACATCGTAACGAAAAACAAAGATCTGCCTCAGCAGGCCAAGCACGACCTGCTGCTGGCCCTCATCACCCTGAAGTACACCCAGTCCAACTCCGTGTGCTACGTGAAGAACGGCCAGACCATCGGCGTGGGCGCGGGGCAGCAGAGCCGCATCCACTGCACCCGCCTGGCGGGCAGGAAGGCGGACAACTGGATGCTCCGCCAGCACCCCAAGGTACTGGGCCTGCAGTTCGTGGACGGCATCCGCCGGCCCAACCGGGATAACGCCATCGACGTGTACATCTCCGACGAGTGGGAGGACGTGCTGGCCGACGGCGTGTGGCAGGAGACCTTCAAAGTGAAGCCCGAGCCCCTCACTCCCGAGGAGAAGAGGGCCTGGATCGCCACCATGAAGGATGTGGCCCTGGGCTCCGACGCCTTCTTCCCCTTTGGCGACAATGTGGAGCGAGCCCGCAAGTCCGGGGTGCAGTATATCGCTCAGCCCGGTGGATCCATCCGGGACGACAACGTCATCGAGACGGCAGACAAGTACGGCATGGTCATGTGCTTTACCGGGATGCGGCTGTTCCACCATTAAAGAATTTCCAGGGGACATCCCATGCCACCTGGATACGGACCTGCGTGCCGACCAGGCCGGCAACTTGGCCCAATACCCCCGGTTTCGCGCCCCGCGGCGCGGGTCGTGGTGTTTTTCGGAGAAGTGAATTCCCCAAAAAACGGATTGAACTTCTTTTCGCCTTCGGCGGAAAGTTCGGAAACGAGGTTTTCTTATGAAAGTTTTAGTTGTGGGGGGAGGCGGCCGAGAGCACGCCATCTGCTGGAAGTTGGCCCAGTCCCCCAAGGTCACCCAGCTCTACTGCGCCCCCGGCAACGGAGGCATCGCCCAGGTGGCAACCTGCGTGGACATCAAGGCCACCGACGTGGACGGCATGGTGAAGTGGGCAAAGGACAACGCCACGGACTTCGTCATGGTGGCCCCCGACGATCCCCTGGCCCTGGGCATGGTGGACGCCATGGAACGAGCGGGGATCCCCGCCTTCGGTCCCCGGGCCAATGCCGCCATTGTGGAGGCCAGCAAAGCGTTCTCCAAGGAACTGATGCGGAAGTACCACATCCCTACTGCAAAGTACCAGACCTTTACAGAGCTGGACAAGGCCCTGGCCTACATTGAGGAGCAGGGCGCCCCCATCGTGGTCAAGGCGGACGGCCTGGCCCTGGGCAAGGGGGTGGTGGTGGCCGCTACCGTGGACGAGGCCAAGCAGGCCGTCCGGGAAATGATGGAGGGCCACAAGTTCGGCGACTCGGGCAACACCGTAGTCGTTGAGGAGTGCATGACCGGCCCGGAGGTGACGGTGCTGGCCTTCACCGATGGCAAGACGGTGGTGCCCATGCCCGCCAGCCAGGACCACAAGCGGGCCTATGACGGCAACCAGGGCCCCAACACCGGCGGCATGGGGGCCATCTCTCCCCCGCCCCAGTACACCCCTGAGATCGCCAGACAGTGCATGGACACCATCTTCCGGCCCACCGTGGACGCCCTCCGGGCGGAGGGCCGCCCCTTCCAGGGGGTGCTCTACTTCGGCCTGATGCTCACCCCCGACGGCCCCAAGGTGGTGGAGTACAACGCCCGCTTCGGCGACCCGGAGTGTCAGGTGGTGCTCTCCCTGCTGGACAGTGATTTGATGGACATTCTCCAGGCCTGCGTGGACGGCACCCTGGGCCAGCTGGACATCCGCTGGAAGGATGAGGCGGGCTGCATCGTGGTGCTGGCCTCCGGCGGCTATCCTCTGGACTACAAGAAAGGCTACCCTATTTCCGGCCTGGAGGAGGCGGGCAAGACTGCCACCGTCTTCCACGCCGGCACCAAACTGGGCCCCAATGGAGAGTACCTCACCAATGGCGGCCGGGTGCTGGGTGTCACCGCCACCGCTCCCACTTTGGAGGAGGCCATCGACGCCGCCTATGCCGCAGCAAAGCGCATCTCCTTCCAGGACATGCACATGCGCACCGACATTGGGCACGCCTTCTAAATTCCTCCGTCGAAAAGGGCAAGCCCTTTCCGACGGGTCATTTACGGCCCGCCGCCGCGCACGCATCGTCCTATATCGACGGACGATGCGCACGTTTGCGGGCCGAGAAGTATTTTCGGCCACGCACATGTCGCGTCCGAAAATAGATTTTATTTCTCGCGCCTGGAGCGCGAACACTACGGAATTTATTTGTTAGGCGTTTTTACTTTACAGGAGGAGAACCGGAGTGGTTTCCGGTTCTTTTTCCCTGCTATGAACAAGGAGGTTTTCCCATGACATCCCTGACCCAGCGCATCACCGAACTGCGCACCGAAAAAGGCCTGAGCCGTCCGGAGCTTTCCGCCGCCCTGGGCCTGCCCAAGAACGCCATCGAGAAGTTTGAGACCGGCCGCCAGACCCCCACCCAGGAGCAGCAGGCCAAGCTGGCCGCCTACTTTGATGTCTCTCCCTTCTATCTTCGGGGGGAGAGCAACGACCGTACCCGGCAGGACAGCTGGATGGACGGCAGCTTTGTGGATGACGAGCCCGCCCCCGCTCCCACCCGCCGGGCCGTCTCCCGGCCCGCTCCGGCCGCCCACACCAGCGGCGAGGGCGGCTCCCTGCTGGACCCGCTGATGAAGAACAAGGCCTTCCAGGACATGGTGCGCGCCACCGTGCTGGAGGTGCTCCGATCCCCCGAGGGCCAGGAGCTGCTGGCTCAGGCGGTGCGCCGCCAGCTCAAGGGCATGAACTGATCCGACCCATCCGCAGCGGGGATTTCGCCGGAAAGTTCGGTGAAATCACCGTTTTTCCGCCATGCAACCAGCGGTTGTCACATTGCAGAGGGTTGTTGGTTGCATGGCAAACCGCTTTTTGCTATCCTGACCACGGTCCGGTTCCCGGGCCCAATCCATCCCAGGAGGTCTCAACACATGGAATTTTCTCAGCGGCTCTATGAGCTCCGGCGGAAGGCCGGGCTGTCCCAGGAGGAGCTGGCCAACCTGGTGGGGGTCACCCGCCAGGCGGTGCAGAAGTGGGAGTCCGGCGCGTCCAAGCCCGACCTGGACAACATCGCCGCCCTGGCGGACTACTTCCAGGTCACTCTGGACTACCTAATTTCCGGCAGGGAGCCGGAGCCCGCCGGCCAGGCCCACAACACCACCGTCATCAACCACTACTATGGCCGCCACCTTTTTGAGTACAGGAGCAAGCGCACCCTCTTCGGCCTGCCCCTGGTGCACATCAATTACGGCTTTGGGTTTCGCTGGGCCCGGGGGATCATTGCCATCGGAAACATCTCCACCGGGTTGGTCGCCCTGGGCGGGCTGTCCGCCGGGCTGCTCTCCCTGGGCGGGGTTTCCCTGGGGCTGCTGCTGGCCCTGGGGGGACTGGCCGTCGGCGGCGCGGCGGTGGGCGGCTTTGCCCTGGGCGTGCTGGCCCTGGGCGGCATCACCATGGGCCTTGTGAGCATCGGCGGAGTGGCCAATGGCATGTTTGCCCTTGGGGGTGTGGCGTCCGCCGGTAAAGTGGCCATCGGCGGGGTGGCCTCCGCCCCGGTGGCCATCGGCGCCGCCGTGGAGGGAGCTCAGACCTTCCTGGTCCCGGAGAGCGGCGGGCTCACCGGGGATCAGCTGGAGCGCGCCCTGGCCGCCATCCGTGCCGCCTGCCAGGGCGCGCCGGGCTGGGTCGCCGACCTGCTGTGCTTCTTCACCCGTAACTTCTGAGGCAGGAATTTTTCTTGCCAGCACCCCGTTTCCGTACTATAATGTGGACAAACGACAGCAAAGGAGATCAGATCCATGGAACTGACACGGGACGCCGCCTGGCAGCTGCTCAGGCGCTACAACGAGGAGCCCTTTCACCTGCGCCACGCCGTAACGGTGGCGGCAGTGATGGAGTGGTATGCCCGGGAACTGGGGTATGGCGATGAGGCGGACTTCTGGGGCACGGTAGGCCTGCTCCACGACATCGACTTTGAGCAGTGGCCGGAGGAGCACTGTGTCAAGGCCAAACAGCTGCTGGAGGAGGCGGGGGCAGACCCGGCCCTGATCCACGCCGTGGTGTGCCACGGCTGGGGCATCTGCTCCGATGTGGAGCCGGAGCACGAGATGGAGAAGGTGCTCTACGCCGCCGACGAACTCACCGGGCTGATCTGGGCCGCCGCCCTCATGCGCCCCTCCAAGAGCACGAAGGACATGGAGCTGAAGTCGCTGAGAAAGAAGTTCAAGGACAAGAAGTTCGCCGCCGGATGCTCCCGGGAGACCATTCAGAGCGGCGCCCAGCTGCTGGGCTGGGAGCTGGACACCCTGCTGGAACGCACTCTGCGGGCCATGCAGGACCAGGAGGATCAGATCGACCAGTTCTGCGCCCAGCTGTAACATTCTTCCCCCTGTCTTGTCTTCCCCCGCCCCAGACCTCCGCGCCTCTGTCCGGCGGTCTGGGGCGGCTCTCTTTTCAGAATTTTCCTTAAAATACTTTCCGTTTGGAGCATTCGGTTCGTCCCATTTGACAGTTGCCTATAGCTAACCCTCTATGATATGATACTGGCATATCGCGCAGTGAGAGCGCGTCCGCTCTGTCCGCTCCCGCCGCGCTCCCTCTTTCCCCATTAGTTAGCAATAACTAACCGTTCGCATTTATCCTACTTTTACAGTAGGAAAGGAGGAGTTCTCATCAAATCCTATCGTATCACCATCCTGCTCGGGCTGTTCCTGCTGATCCTGTCTGTCTGGTCCCTGTTCATCGGCGTCATCGACGTGGATGTGGCAGGTCTGCTCTCCGGCGATCTGGCGCAGCTGGAGATCTTCCTGATCTCCCGCCTGCCCCGCCTGCTGGCCATTCTTTGCACCGGCGTTGGCATGAGCGTGGCGGGCCTGATCATGCAGCAGCTGTGCAGCAACAAGTTCGTCTCCCCCACCACCGGGGCCACCATCTCCTCCGCCCAGTTCGGCATCCTGCTGGCCCTGCTGTTCATGCCCAATTCCACCCTGTGGAGCCGGGCGCTGTTCGCCTTCGCCACCGCCATCCTGGGCACCTGGATCTTCGTGTGGTTCATCCAGCGCATCCAGTTCAAGGACGTGGTCATGGTCCCCCTGGTGGGCATCATGTTCGGCAACGTCATCGGCGGCATCACCAACTACCTGGCCTATCAGTTCGAGATGACCCAGGCTCTGTCCTCCTGGCTGGTGGGCCACTTCTCCCTGGTGGTCCGGGGCCGGTTCGAACTGGTCTACCTGGCGGTGCCCCTGGTGATCCTGGCCTTCGTCTTCGCCAACCACTTCAACATCGTGGGCATGGGCAAGGACTTCTCCAGGAATCTGGGGGTGCACTACAACCTGGTGCTGTTCGCCGGGCTGTCCATCGCCGCCATGATCACCGCCTCGGTGGTGGTGGTCGTGGGCTCCATCTCCTACATCGGGCTCATCGTCCCCAATGTGGTGGCCATGTTCAAGGGGGACCGCATCCGGGGCACTCTGGCGGACACCGCCCTGTTCGGGGCCATCTTCGTGCTGGCCTGCGACATGATCGCCCGGACGGTCATCGCCCCCTATGAGCTGCCCATCGAGCTCATCGTGGGCATCATCGGCAGCATTCTGTTCGTCGGCCTGCTCCTCTACCGGCTGCGCCACGGCCGGAAGGCGGTGCGCCTGGGCGCTGCCCATACCGGCGGCTGCGCCGCCCCCATCGCCCAGGCAGAACGGGGGGATGGGGTATGAGAACAGCGGCCCACCGCGCCAACGCGCGCAAGCTCATCCTTATGGCGGTCCTGGTCCTTCTGGCCGCCGCGGCCTATCTGACGGTGGAGGTCAACCCCAAATACTTCTCCTACGCCATGAGCCTGCGGATACCCAAGCTCATCGTCATGCTCATCGCCGCCTTCGCCATCGGGGGCGCGTCCCTGGTGTTCCAGTCCATCATCAACAACACCATCGTCACCCCCTGCCTGTTGGGGATGAACTCCCTGTACACCCTCATCCACACGGCGGTGGTGTTCGCGGCCGGATCGGGGAGCATCCTGGCGGTCAACGCCAACCTCGCCTTTGCCGCAGACCTGGTGATCATGGGGGCGTCGGCCACGGTGATCTACGGCTACCTCTTCAAGAAGACCAACTATAACGTGCTGTACGTGCTGCTCATCGGCACGGTGCTCACCTCCTTCTTCTCCAGCATCCAGTCCACCCTCACCCGGGTGATGGACCCCAACGAATATGACTCCCTCCTGTCCACCCTGGTGGCCAGCTTCAGCAACGTCAACTCGGAGATCATTCTCTTTTCCCTGGCGGTGCTGGCCGTCCTGATCTTCGTGCTGCGGAAGGATCTTGCCCTGCTGGACGTGCTCACCCTGGGCAAGGCCCAGGCCATCAACCTGGGGGTGGACTACGACTGGAGCATCCGCCGGCTGCTTCTGGGGGTGACCCTGGCCATCGCCGTGGCCACCGCCATGGTGGGTCCCATCTCCTTCATGGGCCTGATCATCGCCAACCTGTCCCGGCAGCTGCTCAAAACCTACCGCCACAGCCAGCTGATTCTGGGCTCGGTGTTCTTCGGCATGATCATCCTGGTGGCCGGACAGCTCATCGTGGAGCACGTCTACTCCTACGCCATCCCAATCAGCGTATTCATCACCGTGGGCGGAGGGATCTACTTCCTCTACCTGCTGCTCACCAGAAAGAGGGTTTGACCATGAAAGTTACCGAACTGACCAAACAGTATGACGGGAAAACCGTGGTGGACGGCGTTTCCTTCGAGATCCCAAAAGGAAAGGTACTCTCCCTCATCGGCCCCAACGGGGCGGGCAAATCCACCGTCATGGGCATCATCTCCCGGCTCATCGCCCGGGACGCCGGGCTGGTGGACTTTGAGGGCCGGGACATCGCCAAGTGGAAGAGCAAGGAGCTGTCCAAGCGCCTGGCCATCCTCACCCAGAGCAATCAGATCCAGATGAAGCTTACCGTCCGGGAGCTTGTGGCCTTCGGCCGCTTCCCCTACTCCGGCGGGCGCCTCACCGCCGAGGACGAGGCCGTCATCGACGCGCGCCTCAA
>CAJLWS010000046.1 GCA_905210385.1 uncultured Eubacteriales bacterium
AAATATTGCAGAAAAAAAGCAAAGACCGCAATGGTCTTTGCTTTTTACGATATGTGCGCCCGGTGAGCGCACGTTCTATAGGGTAAAAGTCCCGAAGCCGCCCGGTAGCGGAAAGGCCTAGCCGAAGGCAAGGGTGTCCGTCGTGAGGTGGAATCTGAAGAAAACCGGATTTTGGGAGTTGAACGGTCTCCCAATGGGCAAAACTCTGGACTGACGAACAGGAATCGCATACAAGGCCGGAAGCGAGGGCAAGTTTGCCAAACAAAACAAGGCCCAATAGCTACGCGGAATCGTTTGCGGTAAATGCGGCAGGTAATCGTCTGCCGCACGGTTTGACCGGAAAGAGCAGGAGAGAGGATCAGTTCACAAGCTCGGTCAGGGAGCGGACATACCGGCTGCATACGGACTTCAGCTCGTCCTGCCGGTGGTCGTAGAAGGGGTCGTACACTCCCACGGCGGCCATGCCCGCTGACCGGGCGGTGGCGCAGTTGGAGGGGTTGTCGTCAAAAAGGACGCAGTCCGCCGGCGGTACGCCCAAGATCTGGGACAGCCGGGCAAAGCACCGGGGGTCGTGCTTTTCCACTCCCAGCTCCTCGGCATAGACCACGTGGCGGAAGTAGCCAGCCAGCTGAAACCGGTCCAGCGCCAGCCGGCACAGGGTGGGGCGGCAGGCGGTGAACAGGGCCATCTCTCGTCCCTCCCGCCGGCATTGGTCCAGCAGGGTCCGGGCCCCCGGCTTCAGAGGGACCAGGTCCCGGTAGTGGTGGACGGCCAGCGCCTCCCACTCGGCCATGATGGCCTCCGGACTGTCGGACAGGCGGTAGTACTCCCGGGTGAACCGGGCCGCCACGGGGAAGATGGAGCGGCCCACCACATCCTCATACTCCCGGGTCATGGTCAGTCCCCGGCGGGCGAGAAACTCCCGATCCACCTCCGCCCACAGGCCGTTGGAGTCGGTGATGGTGCCGTCCAGGTCAAAGATGTACAAATGATCACGTCCTTGCGGTGGGAAATCAGCCCAGATTGGACCGGAAGTTGCCCAGCACCCGGAAGTCCCCGGTGGTCTGGGCCAGCTCGTGGAGTACGCCAGCAGTAATCTGTTGGTCCAGGTGACCGTTGAACTCCAGGAAGAACAGGTACTCCCAGCTGCGTTCCGGCAGGGGACGGGACTCCAGTTTCACCAGGTTTAGCCCCCGCACGGCAAAGATGGTGAGGATTTCGTGGAGGGAACCGGCCTCGTGGGGCAGGAGGAACATGGTGCTGATCTTGTCCGCCCCCTCCCGCAGCTCCATCCAGGGGGAAACCACCACGAAACGGGTGGTGTTTCGGCTGTTGTGGTTGATGCCCCGGGCCAGGATGTTCAGCCCATAAAGCTGGGCGGCTCGCTCCGAGCAGATGGCCGCTTTCGTCATATCGCGGCTGGAGGCAACCATCTGGGCCGACCCGGCGGTATCCGCCTGGGGAACCGTGCGCCAGCCGGGGTGGGCGGCCAGGTACTGCTCGCACTGGAACAGGCCCTGCTCGTGGGAGTAGACGTGGGTGATGGTGTCCAGGGTGGCGCCGGGCAGGGCCATGAGGCAATGTTCCACCCGGACGGTGGTCTCCCCTACGATGAAGTACTCATACTGGCTGAGCAGGTCGTAGATCTGCCGGATGGCCCCGGTGGAGCTGTTCTCGATGGGGAGCACGGCGTAGTCCGCCCGGCCGTCCCGCAGGGTCTGAAAGGCGTGCTCGAACTGCTCCACCCCTTCCGCCTCAACCTGAGGGCCGAAGAAATTCAGGCAGGCCTGCTCGCTGTAGGCTCCGGGCACACCCTGATAGACCACCCGGGGGTGATCCACGGGGGTGCGGATGTGGGAGCGGGCCTCCAGATACCGGTGCAGGCCGGGATTGTCTGCTCCTTCTCGGAGCATATCTCTTTGCTGGCGGCGGGATAGGGCCATGATGGTCTGGAACAAAGTGGTGACGGCGGGGCGCAGCGCCTCCCCGGCCAGCTCCCCTTTCTCCAGCAGGACCTGCCGTTCCCGCTCCTGGTCCAGGACGGGCAACCCATGTTCGGCCTTATAAAGGCCCACCCGGCGGGTGACGTCCATGCGCTGCCGGAACAGCTCCACAATCTGACGGTCAATCTGATCGATCTGCGTACGCAGGTTCTGAAGATCTTCCATTATCGGTATTGCTCCTTCAATTTGACATAGTGTTCAGCGCCCGACCGGAGGTGCTCAATTTCTTCCGGGGTTAAGGCCCGCTTGACCTGAGCGGGAGAGCCCAGGACCATGGAGCCTTCCGGGACTATGGTGCGCTTGGTGACCAGGGCGCCGGCCCCAACAATGCTATTCCTGCCGATGACGGCGCCATCCAGCACGATGGCGCCCATGCCAATGAGACAGTTGTCCTCCACGGTGCAGCCGTGGAGGATGGCATTGTGGCCCACAGTGACGCCCTGGCCGATGTGTAGCGGGGTGTCATGGCCGGTGTGCAGGGTGCAGTTATCCTGAATATTGGTGTTTTCCTGAATGGTGATGGGGGATTCATCCCCTCGGATCACGGTGTTGTACCACACGGAACAGCCGGAGGCGATGGTCACTGCGCCAGTGATGCGGGCGCCGGGGAGGATCACCACGTCTGGGGCGATCCGGCATTGGAAGTTGCGATTCATGGAAAGGTTGCTCCTTTGAAAGAGGTGAAAGGCGGTCTGCCGCTCAGAGGCCCATCAGTTCACAGGCTGCCAATGCGGCGGCGGCCTCAATGACAGGTACTGCCCGGGGGACAATGCAGGGGTCGTGTCGGCCGTGAAGTTCCAGCACGGCGTTCTCTCCCTTGGCCAGGTTCACAGTGAACTGGGGCCGGGCGATGGAGGGAGTAGGCCGCAGGGTGACCTCAAAGAACAGGGGCATGCCGTTGGTGATGCCCCCGTTGACGCCGCCGGCGCAGTTCTGCTCGGCCTTCACTGATCCGTCGTCATCCACGTACAGCGGGTCGTTGGCCTCTGAGCCCCGCATGAGGGAGAAGGCGGTGCCCGCGCCGAAGGCCACCGCCTTCACTGCGGGGACGGCAAACAGGTATTGGGAGAAGATGCCCTCCGCGTTCTCCCCGAAATCCGGGGAACCCAGCCCGGCGGGCAGACCAAAGACAGCACACTCGATGGAGCCGCCCACGCTATCCAGCTCCTCCTTTGCCTCGGCGATGGCCGCCTTCATTGCCTCGCCCTTCCCGTCGTTGAGGACGGGAAAGTCCTTGTCCGCTGTGGCCCGCAGGCTGTCCCAGTCCTCCAGAGGGTCGTCGGAGACACCGTAGATGGAGCTGATATGAGCGCCAACCCGGACGCCCCGGAGGGCCAGAAGCTGCTTGGCCACCGCCCCGGCGAACACCAGCGGGGCGGTGAGCCGCCCGGAGAAGTGGCCGCCCCCCCGGTAGTCGTTGTGGCCGCCATAACGCACGAAGGCGGGGTAGTCGGCGTGGCCGGGCCGGACCAGATCCTTGGTGCGGCTGTAATCCTGAGAGCGGGTGTCTGTGTTGGCGATGACGGCGCACAGGGGCGCTCCGGTGGTCCTGCCCTCAAAGACGCCGGAGAGGACTTCCGGCTGGTCCGCTTCTTTCCGGGCGGTGGACCAGGCGTTTTTCCCCGGTGCCCTCCGGGCCATCTCCCGGCTGATCTCCGCCCAATCCAGCTCCAGCCCGGCGGGCACTCCGGTGAGGGTGACCCCGATGGCGGGGCCGTGGCTCTCGCCAAAAATGGTATATCGCATGCTAAACACTCCCCTCTGGTAGGCTGTTCCGGGAAGGGGACGGCTCCAGGCGCATGGGTATGTGGGGGATGCCGTCCTCCAGAAATTCCGGTCCGGTCTGGCGGAAGCCCACCTGTTCATAGAACCCCCGGGCATAGGTCTGGGCCTCGATGGTAAGGCTTGGATAGCCCAGGCTCCGGGCCTTCTCCACGCCCGTCTCCAGGATCCTACGCCCCAGCCCCCGGCCCCGGTCCCGGGTGACTACCCGGCCCAGGCTGGCGGTGTCAAAGAACGCCCCCGGCGGCAGCAGCCGCAGGTAGGCGTGTACGCCATCCTCGTCCCGCAGGAAGAGGTGCAGGGCGGCGGGATCCCGGCCGTCCACCTCCGGGTAGGGGCAGTTCTGCTCCACCACAAATACATTTACCCGCAGGCGGAGAATCTCATACAGCTCCAGGGGCGAGAGGGCATCAAAGGCTTTCACGATCAGCTCCATCCCAGCCTCACCTCCGGGTGAGTCGGCCGCCCAAAGCTTCATAGTCCTCCCAGAAGTTGGGGTAGGACTTGTTCACGCACTGGGACCCCAGCAGGGTGATGGGTTTTTCGCACCGAGTGGCGGCGATGGCGGCGGTCATGGCGATACGGTGGTCGTTGTGGCAGTCGATGTCCGCGCCGCCGACAAAGGATGTCACGCCGGTCACCCGGATGCCGTCCGGGAACTCCTCCGCGGACAGGCCCAGCCTGGCCAGCATGTCCACGACGGCGGAGATGCGGTCGCTCTCCTTAATGCGCAGCCGGGCGCCCCCCTCGATCCGGGTGGTCAGGCCGGGCCGCATGGCAGCCATGAGCGCCAAGGCGGGGAACAGATCGGGGCACTGGCTCACGTCAATGACCAGGTCAGGCTGCCTGCCGGCCAGCTGCTGGTAGAGACCGGCTACCCGGGCGTCCGGCTGGGAGGAGAAGGGGTGGAGTCCGGCGATGACCAGGTCGCTGCCCAAAAGCTGGGCGGCATACCAGAAGGCGGCCTGGGACCAGTCGGCCTCCACCGTCTGGCGCATGGGATGATAGAGCTGCCCACCGGGCACCTCCCAGCCGGGGACCAACACGCCGGCGGCCTCCATGGCCTGCCGGGTGATGGCCACATAGTCCTCTGACTCCAGGGGCGTGGTGGGGAGAATGCGGGAATTCCCGGCTAACAGGGGCAGGGCAAAGAGCAGACCGGTGAAGAACTGGCTGGACACGTCCCCGGGCAGAGGATAGTCCCCGGGGGTGAGCCGTCCGCTGACAGTGAGTGTGCCGTCCCGCTGCTCCCAGGAGATTCCCTTTTCCCGAAACAGCCGGGCATAGGGATCCAGGGGGCGCTCCATCAGGCGGCCGTGACCGGTGAAGATCCCCCCGCCCCGGACGGCCAGAGCCACCGGGATGAGGAAGCGCAGGGTGGAGCCGGACTCTCCGCAGTCCAGATGGGGCAGGGCCATCCTTCGCAGGGGGGACATGGGCCCGGCGGCCATCCCCCGCACGGTGGCGGTAGAGCCGTCCATTCGGATGTACGCCCCCAGCTCCTCCAGGCAGCGGACGGTGGCGGCAATATCCTGGGACAGGGCCACGTTGGAGATGACGCTCTCCCCCTGGGCCAGGGCGGCGGCCAGGAGCAGCCGATGGGCCTGGCTCTTGGAGGGAGGAGGGGTGACAATCCCCTTGAGGGCGGTGGGAGTAATAGTGATATCCATGGGGAGACCTCGCTTCGTATCGTTTGCCGGTTCAGACGAAAACAGAATGGAGCGGATAGGACAGTAGCAATGGCATGCCAGGGAAACTCCTTTACAGCAGTCCCAGCAGTGCCTGTTTCTTCATGGGGTAGAGCATGACGTGGCCGGGGCGGTCTGGCAGGACCAGGGTGATCCGGTCTCCCGCTCCCTTCTTGTCCAGGCCGATGGCAGCAGCATAGTCCTGGGGGGAACAGGGAATGGCCCTGGGCAGGCCAAAAGCCTCCGCCAGATCTCCGATCCGAACGGGCAGGTCGGGAGGGGTCAGCCCCAGCCCTACGCCCAGCTCAGACACCCGCGCCATGCCGGCGGCCACTGCCTGGCCGTGGGTCCCCAGCCGGTAATGTCCGGCCAGCTCATAGGCATGCCCCAGGGTGTGGCCAAAGTTCAAAACCATGCGCGCCCCGGTGTCCCGCTCGTCCTGTTCCACGACGGAGCGTTTTATCTCGCAGCAGGTATACAGAACGGACTCGATGTCCTCCATGATCTGGGGCCGACTGGCATGCCCCTCCAGGTAGCGGAGGAAGGCCTCATCGGCGATGCAGCCGTATTTAATGACCTCCGCCATGCCGTCGGCAAAGACGGCGTCGGGCAGGGTGTCCAGCACGTCCGGGTCCATGAGCACCAGCCGGGGCTGCCAGAAGGCGCCGGCCAGATTCTTCCCGTGCTCCAGGTCGATGGCCACCTTGCCCCCCACAGAGGAGTCCACTTGGGCCAGCAGGGTGGTGGGGATCTGGACAAAGTCCACCCCTCGCAGGATGGTGGCGGCGGCGAATCCAGCCAGGTCACCCACCACGCCGCCCCCCAAAGCAACCACGGCGTCGGTGCGAGTCAGGCCAAAGGCCATCATGGCCTCCCACAAGGCGGACAGCTGGTTGACGCACTTGCTCTCCTCCCCAGCAGGGATAACAGCGAAGGTACTCTGGAAGCCGGCCTTTGTGAGGCTGGTCTCCAGACGGTCCTGGTAGAGAGGGCCCACGGTGCTGTCGGTGACCACGAACAGCCGGGAGGCCCGGGGCAGAACCTGCCTGCAATGGGCCCCGGCCTGGGTCAGCAGGCCCCGCTGGATCAAAATGTCATACGCTCGGCCCGGCAGGGCCACAGTGAGGGTTTTCATCATACCGCCTCTTTCCGCTGGTAAAGTTCAGGCCCGGCGGGCTCACAGCCCGTCCAGGGCCTGGGCCAGGGTGTCCAGGAAGGACTCCTCCCCGAAGGTGTTGAGCTTGAGGAACATGGCCTGGCTGCCCCCGGCGGTGATGGCGGTGACATGGACCCGGTTCCCCTCTCCCACCACGGTGACGGACATGGCAACCCGGTTGCCTCCCGTCCAACTGTACCGCTCGTACATCCGGATGGCCACCCGGGCGGAGCCCATGGTGAAGTCGCTTCCCTCCTCATAGGAGGCGGAGGCGCTGCCATTCAGGATGCTGTTGTGGAGGTGCTCCACGATGTGGGAAAAATTCCCGGTGAGGGTGCGCTCCAGGATTGCCATTGCGAATCGCTCCTTTCCAGTCAACGTCAGGTTGACGGATGAAATATGCCTGTTCAGGCCAGGGTTTTGCCCATCAGGTCCACCAGGGGACGCAGCTGATCCATCAGCCGCTGGAACTTCTCCGGGGTGAGGGACTGCTGGCCGTCGCACTTGGCGTGGGGAGGATCGTTGTGCACCTCCACCATCAGTCCATCGGCGCCCACGGCGGCGGCGGCCATGGCCAGAGGCTCCACCATCCAGTACATCCCGGCGGCGTGGGAGGGATCCACGATGATGGGTAGATGGCTCATGCGGCGGATAGCGGGGATGGCGGACAGATCCAGGGTGTTGCGGGTGTAGGTCTCGAAGGTGCGCACCCCCCGCTCACATAGCACCACGTTTTCATTGCCCGCAGCCATGATGTACTCTGCCGACATGATCCACTCCTCGTAGCTGTTGGCCAGGCCCCGCTTGAGGAGGATGGGCTTGGACATCTTACCCACTTCCTTGAGCAGGTCGAAGTTCTGCATGTTCCGGGCGCCGATCTGCACCAGGTCCACCTTTTCCTCGAACAGCTCACAGTATTTGGGGCTCATCAGCTCGGTGACGATGGGCAGCCCCGTGGCCTTTTTGGCCTCCAGCAGCAGCTCCAGCCCATCGGTGCCCATGCCCTGGAAGGAGTAGGGAGAGGTGCGGGGCTTGAAGGCCCCTCCCCGCATCAGAGCGGCGCCGGAGGCCTTCACATCCCGGGCCACCTCGATGATTTGCTCCCGGCTCTCCACTGAACAGGGGCCGGCGATGACGGTGAAGGACCCGCCCCCGATGGGCACGCCGCACACGTCCACCACCGTGTCCTCGGGATGAAATTTCCGGTTGGCCTTCTTATAGGGCTCCTGCACCCGCATGACCCGCTCCACATGGTGGTTCATAGAGAGTTTGTCCATGTCGATGTGGGTGGTGTCCCCCACCAGGCCCAGGATGGAGCAGCCCACGCCGTTGGTGATGCCCACCTTGACGCCGTGGTCCCGCTCCAGCTGGGCCACCAGTGCCTGAATGTCCTCCTGCCGGGTACCCGGCTTCATGACGATAACCATACGATCCATCCGCCCTTTCTTTTACAGTGATAAAAAAGAAAGCCCATTGACAGCGGAGTGTGTCAATGAGCTTCAATACACATCAGTCGACCGACACGGCTCCCGCAGGGAGCCGGAAACTCATAACACCCGCTGTTTCTCCACGCCAAAATAGCCGAACCCGGTAAATCGAGTCCAGCCGAAGGAGAAGGTAAAGCTGTGGGCGTGGCAGAGATCCATGAGAATACCTCGCGTTCGATGATTATCCATAGTATACCCTATGAGAGGACGGATTGCAAGGGTTTTCTTGACAACTTCCCCGGCAGGGGGTACCATGAGGGGCAAAGGGGGTTGAATTGCCATGAGCCATATCGTGGAGCTGCTGGCGGTGGGCACCGAGCTGCTGCTGGGCAACACGGCCAATACCGACGCGCAGATGCTTTCCCAAGAGTTGTCCGCCCTGGGCCTGAACGTGTACTACCACTCAGTGGTGGGGGACAACCCGGAGCGGCTGCGCCGGGCGGTGGAGCTGGCGATGAGCCGGGCGGACGTGCTCATCACCACCGGCGGGCTGGGCCCAACCTGCGACGATCTGACCAAGCGGGTGGTGGCAGAGGCCTTTGGGAAGAAACTGGTGTACCATTCCGAGTGCGCCCGGGCCATCCGGGACTACTTCGCCGTCTCCGGCCGTGTGATGACGGACAACAACCTGCAGCAGGCCTGGCTGCCGGAGGGGTGCACCATCCTAGAGAATCGCTGGGGTACCGCCCCGGGCTGTGCCTTTCAGAGCGGAGAGAACTATGTGGTCATGCTCCCCGGCCCGCCCAGGGAGTGCCTGCCCATGTTCCGGGAGGAGGCCGCCCCCTGGCTGGCCCGCCTGAGCGAGGGGGTGATCCGGTCCCGGACCCTGCGGGTGTTCGGCTGGGGGGAGTCCCAGGTGGAGAGCCTGCTGCGGGAGCGGATGGACGGGCTCACCAACCCCACCCTGGCCCCCTACGCCAAGGAGGGGGAGATGGAGCTGCGCGTCACCGCCAAGGCGGTGGACGAGAGGACGGCGGAGGCCCTCATTACCCCGGTAGAGCAAGAGGTTCGGGCGGTTTTGGGTGGTCTGATCTACGGCACAGGGGAGGACAGCCTGGAAAAGGTGGTCCTGGAGGGACTGAGGGCCCAGGGATTGACCCTGGGCACCGCTGAGAGTTGCACCGGCGGGCTGCTAGCCAAGCGGTTGACCGATCTGCCCGGAGCCTCGGCGGTATTTCGGGGGGGCGTGGTGAGCTATACCAACGAGGTGAAGGCCAACGTACTGGGGGTGGCCCAGACCCTGCTGGACGAGCAGGGGGCGGTGTGCGCCGACGTGGCCCGGGCCATGGCCCAGGGGGCCCGGCGGGTGCTGGGCTGCGACGTGGCGGTGGCCACCAC
>CAJLWS010000047.1 GCA_905210385.1 uncultured Eubacteriales bacterium
CCTCTGCCACGCGGGCGATTCCCGCGCCTACCTGTACCGGGACGGGAAGCTGGTGGGACGTCTTCCCGAGTTCAACCTGGCGGTGAAGCTGAACGACCTGTTCGGCAAGGATTTTGTGGGCGTGTCCGCCGACCGCTTCTTTGGGGAGCGCAGGCTGGTGTTTCATGGCACGGTGCAATAACGCCATCAAAAATATCCCCCCCTGATGGGGGGAATATTTTTTCCCGGAGCAGGCAGACTAACCGGGAGGTGAACCCGTCATGGACATGACCAATCAGGAGTATAACCAATACGTCAAATCTCTAGCTCAGCCCTCCCCTCTGTGGAAGGACCTGGCGTGGGCCTTCTGTGTGGGGGGCGGCATCTGTGCCGGGGGCCAGGGCCTGTCCAACCTGTACCAGTACCTGGGCATGACCAAGGAGGACGCCGGGGCGTGGGTGTCCATCACGCTGATCTTCCTGGCCGCCCTGCTCACCGGGCTGGGGGTGTTCGACGACATCGCCAAGCGGGCGGGGGCGGGCACATTGGTGCCCATCACCGGCTTTGCCAATGCCATGGTGTCCCCTGCCCTGGAGTTCAAGCACGAGGGCTTTGTCACCGGCACCGGGGCCAAGCTCTTTACCGTAGCTGGGCCTGTGCTGGCCTATGGGACGGCGGCCAGCGTTATCTATGGAATTATTTTATGGATTATCAAGCAGGTTTCGGAATGAAAGCTGAGGCACGATTCCGCCTGTGGGGCGAGGCTCCACCTTGTCCCCAGGCCTTTGGTGTGGTAAAATAAAGCATTATCTGAGAGATAAAGGAGGCCGGTCCATCCCATGAAACGGTTGACCATCGGCATACTGGCCCATGTGGATGCGGGCAAGACCACCCTCACCGAGGCCCTGCTGTACACCGCCGGGGCCATCCGCAGGCTGGGTCGGGTGGACCACCGGGACGCCTTCCTGGACACTGAGGAGCAAGAGCGCGAGCGGGGCATCACCATCTTTGTCAAGCAGGCGGTGCTCCGCCGGGGGGAGCTGGAGCTCACCCTGCTGGACACCCCGGGCCATGTGGACTTTGCCGCCGAGATGGAGCGGGCGGTACAGGTGCTGGACTACGCCGTGCTGCTGCTCAGCGGTCCCGACGGGGTGCAGGGCCACACCGAGACCCTGTGGCGCATCCTGGCGCGCCACCAGGTGCCCACCTTCGTCTTTGTCAACAAGATGGACCAGCCGGACACAGACCGGGTTGCCATCCTGGACCAGCTGCGCCGTCGTTTCGGGGAGGGGTTCGCCGACTTCACCGGCGACCGGGGGGAGCTGCTGGAGCAGGCGGCGATGTGCGACGAGGTCCTCTTGGAGCGGTACTTAGAGGGGGAGGCGCCCTCCGACCAGGACCTGGCCGCCCTCATCGTGGAGCGCAAGCTCTTCCCCTGCCTCTTCGGCTCCGCCCTGCGCCTGGAGGGGGTGGAGGAGCTGCTGGACGGGCTGGAGCGGTACACCCTGGAGCCCGCCTGGGGGGACGGCTTCGCCGCACGGGTGTTCAAGATCAGCCGGGACGAGCGGGGGGAGCGGCTGACGTGGCTGAAGGTCACCGGGGGCGCCCTGCGGGTGCGGGACACGGTGCGCGGCCCCGGCTGGGAGGAGAAGGCCAGCCAGCTGCGCCTGTATTCCGGGACAAGGTTCACCCCCCTGGACGAGGCCCCGGCGGGCACCGTGTGCGCCGTCACCGGGCTGACCCGCACCCGGGTGGGTCAGGGCCTGGGGGCGGAGGGGGATTGGCTGGGCCCGGAGCTGGAGCCGGTGCTGCAATACCAGGTGCTTCCCTCGGAGGGGTGCGACGTTCATACATTGCTCTCCCAGTTGCGTCAGCTGGAGGAGGAGGACCCCCAGTTGCGGGTGGGGTGGGACGAGCGGTCCGGGACCATCCAGGTTCACCTCATGGGGGAGGTGCAGCGAGAAGTGCTTGCCCGGCTGCTTGCCCAGCGGTTTGGGGTGGAGGTGTCCTTCGGTCCCGGATCCATCGTCTACCTGGAGACCATCGCCGCCCCGGTGGAGGGGGTGGGCCACTTCGAGCCCCTGCGCCACTACGCTGAGGTTCACTTGCTGCTGGAGCCGCTGGAGCGGGGCAGCGGTGTGGTGCTGGACACCGCCTGCCCGGAGGACGTGCTGGCGGGAAACTGGCAGCGGCTCATCCTCACCCACCTGGCAGAGAAAACCCACCTGGGGGTACTGACTGGGTCCCCTCTCACCGACGTGAAGATTACCCTGCTCACCGGTCGGGCCCACGTGAAGCACACCGAGGGAGGCGACTTCCGTCAGGCCACCTACCGGGCGGTGCGACAGGGGCTGATGAGCGCCCGGAGCGTGCTGCTGGAGCCCTGGTACACCTTCACTTTGGAGGTGCCTCAGACCTGTGTGGGCCGGGCCATGACCGACCTGCAGCGCATGTCCGGCCAGTTCTCCCCCCCAGAGACGGGGAGAGAGGGCTGCATCCTCACCGGCACGGTACCCGTGTCCGAGCTGACGGGCTACCACACCCAGGTGGCCGCCTACACCCAGGGGCGGGGACGGCTGAGCTGCCGGGTGGACGGTTATCGTCCCTGCCACAACGCCGACGAAGTGATCGCCGCATCGGGCTACGACCCGGAGCGGGACGTGGACAACCCTGCCGACTCGGTGTTCTGCTCCCACGGGGCGGGAGTGACAGTGAAGTGGAATGCGGTCCGGGACCACATGCACGTGGATTCCGGCTGGCGGCCGGAGGGAGAGAGAGCCTCGGGAGGACAGCCCGTCCCGGCAATGCCCGCCATGAGCTACGAGTCCCACGCCGCCCTGGAGAAGGAGCTCATGGCTATCTTCGAGCGCACCTACGGCCCGCTGAAGCCTAGGGCCTTCCGGCCTACCCCCAAGGCTCCGGTGCGGAAGCCAAAGCCCTGGAAGGGCTTAAAGCGCCCTGCCGGGGAGGACTACCTGCTGGTAGATGGGTATAACATCATCCACGCCTGGCCCGAGCTGCGGAAGCTGGCTCAAGAGGATCTGGAGGGAGCGCGGCAGCGGCTGGTCCACCGACTGCGCAACTATCAGGGGTGGAAGAAGTGCCGGGTCATCGTGGTCTTCGACGCCTACAAGGTGAAGGGGGGCGCGGGCTCCGTGGAGCGCCACGGGGACGTGTGGGTGGTGTACACCAAGGAGGCGGAGACCGCCGACATGTACATCGAGAAGACCACCTATGAGCTCAAGGGCAAGGGCCGGGTGCGGGTGGCCACCTCCGACGGGCTGGAGCAGCTCATCATTTTAGGCCACGGGGCCGCCCGCATGTCCGCCAATGAGCTGGAGCAGGAGCTGCTCCAGACCGAGGCGGACATCCGCCGGACTATTCAGGATTGAGAGGATAGACCCCAAATCTCCGAAGGGCGTCGGGTTGCGCCCCGGAAGGCGGGAAGTACCTGGGGGTGCCATACCCAGACCCCGGGACGCCCCCGGTAAGGGCACGGGGATGTCAGTAGAAGTGCAGCGTTCTCTTTCCGATGTTTTGATCCGGACACCCCCAGCACCCCAAGCGGGCTCCGCCCTGATTGCGCCAAATCTTTCGGCGCCTTGGCACTCTGGCGGGGGCACCTGCCCGGGCATAGCCCTTGGGGAAAGAACATAAAAGTGAGAGGCTTCCGAACGATCTCGGAACGCCTCTCACTTTTCCTTTTGATCCAGCTCCCGCTCGATCTCCCGCACGATGACCCACATGGGCAGGTCCAGCGCCCGGCTGATCCGGTACAGCGTTTCCAGTGTGGGCTTGCGCTCACCCCGCTCGATCATGGCCAGGTGGCCCCGGGCCAGATCAGCCAGCCCGCTGAGCACCTCTTGGGTCATGCCCTTCTCCGCCCGGAACCTGGCGATCACCCGGCCAACCACCACCGGGTCCAGCTGCGGCTCAAACATAGCATCACACTCCCAGTCGAGTGTAATATAGTTTGCCGGGCAGGACTGAAACATATGTTAGCATCCGGAAGAAAATGTGGTAGGAATCAAGGGAGGAAACCAGTTTGGGAAAGGAGTTTTCAACCATGCGAAACCTGCCGAAATACGCCTAGGTGTGCGGCCCCATTCGGGAGCTGCTGGGATTGAAGTCCACGGAGGAGTTCACCATCGTGGTGTGGAGCCCGCCGGAGGAGACGCCGGAGCTGGGGAGCTTTCTGCTGCTCAAGCTGCTGGACACGGACGGGAGCAGTATCCTTTGCGAGGGCGGAGCTTATGAGAACGGACGGTATCTGAACTACGGCCGGGATGGAGGTTCCTGTCCCTTAGACCAGCGGATGGTGCTGGGGTGGAGCTATTATCCCTATGATAACCGGGCCTATTGAGCGGGCCTTACCCCCCGGACTCTGTCGGGCCAGGCACCCCATGGGGTGTTCCTTTGGTAAACCTACCCCTTCCCTAGCCTTTGCCCGGCTGGCAGCCAACTGGGTGTGCAAAACCGCTGAAGGAACTGGTGTACCATCCTGCCCAGGATACCGGAAAGCTGCCGGCGCACTCGGGCTGATGCCCCATGGCTTTCCGGAGGACCTTAGGAGCCAAGTATAAGGGTACGGCCTTCACCTGCCGATCTGCTCTCCCTGAGCCTGCGTTTGGTGCCTGTTGTAAAAAAGAATCACAAAAGAACAGGCAAAAGAAAGAGTTGCTAGGAAACTGCCCCAAGCAGGTGATTTCCCAGCAACTTTTTCTGCATCAATTTTTGATTTTGAGTGGTAACGTATTTTACCGGGTTGCGGCGTAAAACACCTGGATTTATCCATGGGGAGAGTCAAGCTCCGAAAGCGTACCCCAGCCCCCGGCGGGTCAATATGAACTTGGGGTCCGCAGGATCGTCCTCGATCTTCTCCCGCAGACGACGTATGGCCACATCCACTGCCCGCACGTCCCCCACGTAGCCCTCGTAGTTCCACACCTGCTCCATCAGCGCTTCCCGGGAGAGCACCTGCCCCCGGTGGGTGGCCAGAGTATGTACCAGCTCGTACTCCCGCTGGGATAGGTCCAGGGGGGCCCCGTCCTTGCTCACTGTCATGGCCTGCTCGTCCACGGTGATCCGCCCCAGCTCCAGTTTGTGGGAGGGGACGGAGGGAGCCATGGCGGAGCGGCGGATGTTGGCCTTCACCCGGGCCAGCAGCTCCCGCATGGAGAAGGGCTTGGTGATGTAGTCGTCCGCCCCCAGCTCCAGCCCCAGCACCTTGTCCGTCTCCTCCTCCCGGGCAGTGAGCATGATCACCGGAGTGGCACGCCCCTGCTCCCGCAGTCGGCGGCACACCTCGAAGCCGTCCAGCCGGGGCAGCATCAAGTCCAGCAGGATCAGGTCCGGGTCCTGGTCCAGGGCCAACTGGAGTCCCGTCACGCCATCGTAGGCCTCCAGTGTCCCGTAGCCCTCTCGCCGCAGATTGAACACCAGGATGTCCACGATGTTCTTCTCGTCCTCCACCACAAGGATCTTCTTACTTTCCATGCTCCTCACGCTCCAGGACGCGGCAGGCCCGCAGAATGGCCGCCACGGTTTTGGAATCCTCCAGGCGGCCGTCTACCGCCATCTCCTCCGCTTCCTGTAGGGGCAGCTTGACAACCTCCAGAAACTCGTCCGCATCGGGATGGTTTTCCCCAAAGTCCAGATCCCGAGCCAGGTAGACATGCTGCAGCTCATCGCAAAAACCGGGGGTGGGCAGCATCTGCCCCATAGGGGTCCACCTGCCTGCTCGGGCGCCGATCTCCTCCTCCAGCTCCCGTTGGGCGGCCGGGAAGGGTTCCTCTCCGTATTCCAGCTTTCCCGCGGGTACTTCCAGTACCACTTTGCCGTAGGGGTAGCGATACTGCCGTACCAGGTAGACGTTGCCCTGACCGTCTACCGGCACCATCACCACCGCGCCGGGGTGACGCACTACCTCCCGCCAGGAGGTGGAACCGTCCACCAGCTCCACTGTGTCGTAGTATACTTTCAGCAGGCCGCCGTTATACACCAGCTTGCTGCTCAAAGTTTTCTCCGTCAGCTCCATGGCTGGATCAACCTCCATACTGTATTTTTCTTAGTATACCACACTGGGTGAAAAATAGAAAGATGGGAAATTGGCCCTTTCTCCTTTCTGATCCGGGAAAAAGAGAATTGCCATTCCCGCCCTGCCGGGGTATAATGGGGGAAATGATGCGGACGAGGTGACCCACATGAACTTCAAACACATGCTGGCCTGCCTGCAGGGCATCACGGTTTATAAGGACCTGCTGGACCAGCCGGTGCTGTCTGCCGCCCTGCGCCTGACTCGCTGCGCCGCCCACGGGGACGGGCTGGGGGGACTGGAGGCCTACACCGATGTGTTCTACCGCCTCCAGGTGGCCGGGTGCGGCGGGCTGGGGGAGTGGCTGGGCCAGGCCCTGCGCTGGTCGGAGGGGCCCTACCCCCGGCTGTGCGAGGGAGGGCGGCGGGACCCCGCCCTGGAGCAGGGGGCCCGGATGGACGTGTCCGCCTTCGCCCTGCTGGCCAGCGTGGACTGCGATAAGTGGCTGGGGCGGCTGGGCCAGCTGCTGGACAACGACTACCAGGGGGTGCTCACCGGGCTGCCCCGGTGGCGGTCTGGAGTGCCCTTCTCCTTTGAGGCCCTCACAGAGGCCTACCGCCGAGAGGGGGCGGGCCTGCTGGGCAAGTACCGAGCCTTCTGCTGGCAGGACGGGCAGCTCATCCCCGTGCCCCACCCGGACAGCCCTGACGAGGACGACCTGCTGGGCTACGAGCGCCAGCGGGAGGCCGTCCGGCGCAACACCCTGGCCCTGCTGGAGGGCCGCCCGGTGAACAACATACTCCTCTACGGGGAGAGCGGCACGGGCAAGTCGGCCACGGTGAAGAGCCTGCTCCACCTGCCCGGGGCGGAGGACCTGCGCATCGTCCAGGCAGACAAGGAGGATTTGGGCGGCCTGCCCGCCCTCATCCGCACCCTGGAGGGCCGACGACAGAAGGTCATCCTGTTCATCGACGATTTGGCCCTGGATCAGGACTCTACCGCCTACTCGGTGCTCAAGACCATCCTAGAGGGGAGCGTGGCCCCCCGTCCGGACAACGTGGCGGTGTACGCCACCTCCAACCGCCGCCACCTGGTACGCCAGAGCTTGTCCCAGCGCCTGGGGGACGAG
Organism: uncultured Eubacteriales bacterium; assembly: GCA_905210385.1. Classification (GTDB taxonomy): domain Bacteria; phylum Bacillota; class Clostridia; order Oscillospirales; family Oscillospiraceae; genus Enterenecus. Next base: position 7,143 of record CAJLWS010000047.1, read on the forward strand.
GTGGACCGGACGGAGACCATCCGGGAGACCACCTCCCTGGCCGATCGGTTCGGCATCCGGGTGCTGTTCCAAGGGTTGGACAAAGGGGAGTTCCTCTCCTTCGTGGACCAGCTGGCCGATCGGCATGGTGTGACCCTTCCCCGGGAAGAACTCCACGAGAGGGCGACCGTCTGGGAGCGATACCACGGGGTCCGCACGCCCCGGGCGGCGCTGCAGTTTGTGCTGTCACTGTCGTAAATTCCGCCCTGGGAGCGGAAATGCCGCTTTCCCTTCTGGTTTTGGCCGAAGGATGGCCTTCTTTCTGTGTGTGCAGAGCGGAGACAAAGAAGCGTATAGTTGCCGTAGCATGAGGCTGGGAAAGTCGTCGGTTCTTACACCAGTAGGCGAGGGGCATTCCCTTGTGGGAGGAGGAATCTGCTCCAGCGGTATACTAAGGGGTTGAAGCTGGATTCCCAAGCCGCCCTCCGCCGGCCGGGACGAACCCCGGCGACCATAGAAAACTACCTGCAGGAATGCTCCCTGGCAAGCTTGAAATGAGGAGGTGCCCGCTGTGCGCCGTGGATTACATATGAAGCTGGTGCTCATCATGGTACTGCTCATCGTGTCTCTGATGACGGTGGTGGGCGCTTTCCTAATGAATTCGGTCACCGGCTACTACATCAACGAGTTCTACGGACAAGTGGCCGACGCCTTTGGGGAGGACAATACTGATTTCCTCAGGGACCTGCAGGTGCCCACTGAGGGGGAGACCGATGGGGCTGCCATGCTGGACGAGGTGCTCTCCGCCTATGTGGGGGTGCTGGGGGTGGATGGCCGGAACCGGAACTACTATGTGTTGGATGGAGAGACCGGCCGATATCTGGCAGGATCCGCCGAGGAGCCGGAAGGGGGGCTGGAGATCACCCCTAACATCTCTGCCGCGCTGTTGGGCCGGGCGGGGATGGACAGCGATGCGGCGGCCAGCTACATGGACGCCGCCGTCCCTATCACCCGGGGGGACGAGTCCTATGTGATCTACATCCTGGACAACCGGGAGACCGCCCAGAGCCTAAACGGCGAGATGTTTACCCTGATTCTGGAGGCCCTGGCTCTGGGGCTGATCATCTCTATCTTGCTGTCCTTCCTGCTGTCCAAGACCATGGTTACTCCCCTCCAGCGTCTCACTGACGGTCTGCAGGAGGTGGCTGCCGGAGATTTTTCCAAAAAGCTGGAGGTCACCTCCCGTGACGAGATCGGCCAACTCACCGAGAGCTTCAACTCCATGGCTCAGCAGCTCCACGACACGGTGGCCGCCGTGGAGAACGAACGCAACAAACTGGACACCCTCTTCCTCCACATGGCCGATGGCGTGGTGGCCTTCGACCGGGAGGGGTGGGTCATCCACTCCAACCCCGCTGCCAGTCGGATGCTCCGCCGGACCTTCAGCCCGGAGGACAGTTACGGCGCGCTGTTCGGCGACCTGTTTCCCCTAGAACAGGTGGAGCAGGTGGATGGGCATCTGTCGGGAGAGCGGCAGGTGGCCGGTCGGTCCCTGGAACTGCTACTTGCCCCCTTCGCCCGGGGGGACCAGGGGGGCGTGCTGGTGCTCATTCACGATGTCACCGAACAGCGTGCCGCTGAGCAGATGCGCAAGGACTTTGTGGCCAATGTATCCCACGAGTTGCGTACCCCTCTGACCAACATTCGCAGCTATGCCGAAACGCTGGAGGAGGGGCTGGGGGATATGACCCCGGAGATGGCCAGAAATTTCTTGGGAGTGATTCTGAACGAGTCCGACCGGATGACTCACATCGTCCAGGACTTGCTTACCCTGTCTAGGTTCGACTCCGGCCGCAGTGAGCTCAACCTCACCCGTTTCCACTTTGACAAGGCAGTGCGGGATACCTATCAGGCGGTGCTGTTGGACGCTCAAAAACACGCTCACACCGTCCGCCTGGAGGTGCCTGACGGGATGCCGGAGGTACTGGCTGACCAGGAACGGGTGATGCAGGTGATGATGAACATCGTCTCCAACGCCATCAAGTATACCCCCGACGGGGGGACCATCGTGCTCCGGGCTGGGACTGTGGGGGACCGGGTGTGGATGGAGGTGGACGACAACGGCATCGGCATCCCGGAAAAGGATCT
>CAJLWS010000048.1 GCA_905210385.1 uncultured Eubacteriales bacterium
CCCATTTGAGTAACTCCTCTTCTCAAATTTTTCCCTACAACTTCTTGACACCGTCACCAAGCTGGGCGTCCTTGCGTACATATCAAAACCATGATATGATAAGAACCAAGGAGGCGAGGGACATGGTCTGCAATGTGCTTTCCTTGGGACTTCATGGGGTTTCCGGTTATCTGGTGGGAGCTGAGTGCGCTCTGTCCAGTGGACTACCAGCCTTTGATGTGGTGGGGCTTCCTGATACAGCGGTGAAGGAGGCACGGGAGCGCGTACGCTCTGCTATCAAGTCCAGTGGTTTCGAATTTCCCGTTTCCCGCATCACGGTGAACCTAGCCCCGGCAGACCGAAAAAAAGCCGGAACGGTCTATGATTTACCCATCTTAGTGGGCATCCTTGCCGCAAGCGGACAGATAAAGCTTCATGGGATGGAGGATGCGGCCCTTTTGGGTGAGCTATCCCTATCCGGAAAGCTGCGGCCAGTATCCGGTGTGCTGCCTATGGCACTGGCCGCTCAACGGGCTGGGCTGCGCCGCCTGTTTGTCCCGGCAGATAACGCTCCAGAGGCCACCTTGGCGGACGGTCTGGAGATCTATCCGGTGGAAACGGTGAGCGAACTGGTAGCTCACTTGCGCGGGGAACAGGCGATCTCTCCCGCTGCTATGTGGCAGCCCCTAGGAGCTCCGATAACTATGCCGGATTTCAGCGATGTGAAGGGGCAGGAGGAAACACGAAGGGCCCTAGAGGTAGCTGCGGCGGGCGGGCATCACGTCCTGATGTCAGGCAGTCCCGGCTCCGGCAAGTCTATGATGGCCAAGCGGCTGCCCTCCATCCTGCCAAGCCTTACCCGTGAAGAGGCTCTGGAGTGCACAGAGATTTACTCTGTGCTGGGACTGACCAGCCGGGAGCACCCTATGGTATTGCGCCGCCCGTTCCGGGCCCCTCATCATACGATTTCTCCGGTGGGTATGGCCGGAGGAGGCAGCGGACTGCGGCCGGGAGAGATCTCCATGGCACACAATGGGGTATTGTTTCTGGATGAGCTCCCTGAGTTCGATCCCGGAGTGCTGGAGGTGCTGAGGCAACCTCTGGAAGACGGGCAGGCACAGATCACCCGTGTGTCCGGCTCTGTGACCTATCCCAGCCGATTCATGTTGGTATGCGCCATGAACCCCTGCCGGTGCGGCTGGTATGGGCATCCCTCTGGACGATGTACCTGCACAGAACAGTCGATCCGCCGTTATCTGGGCCGGCTGTCCGGGCCTCTGTTGGACCGAATTGATATCTGCGTAGACGTTCCGGCCCTAGAGTACGAGGAACTGGCCTCATCGGAAGGGACAGGTGAGCCATCCAGCGCCATTCGGGCCAGGGTCAATGCGGCCCGGGCTAAGCAAACCGCCCGTTTTGGTCCGAACGGCCCAGTCTGCAACGCCCAAATGGGGCCTCAGCATTTAAGGAAATACTGTCGGCTGGACGAGGACTGTCAGAAGCTGATCCAAGGAGCCTATGAGCGTCTTGGGCTTACTGCCCGCAGTTATGACCGGGTGCTCCGGGTGGCGAGGACCATTGCAGACCTGGATGGAGCGCGGGATATTGCCCTTTCTCATCTGGCAGAAGCGCTGCAGTATCGGCCACCGGCCTATCTGCGGCGGTAATCCTCCAGGTCACCGCAGGAGGCGGGCCAGCGGATTTTCCAAGGGAGTTCTAGGTCTCCCTCTGTGCTTCAGGTCGGTAAAAGCCAGATAGGCCTCAATCTAAATCCTATTAGCGATAGGGAGCTAATCCAGGTTCGCAAGAGACAGGAGGCCCAGATAGGAGCCTGTTGCAAAATACGTTTTTTCGATCCCAAGCATAAAACTGGCGCGCAAAATTATTAGCAAAATTCAATTCTATGGTTTCTTGCCGATTTTTCATCTGCTTGTTTCTCCGCAATCCTATTTTACAGCAGGATTTTCCGGTGGCCGCATGCCTGTGTGCTGCCAAAAGGCCGCCCATCATAGCCTCAGGGTATATGACAAGATCGCTAGCAGCCGTGCGGTACCAGGTCTTTGCGCTAAAGGCTTTCCGGCTATCTCCTCCAGAAGGGGGCGGTTCTCTCTCCAAATTACCGCTCCCACGGTTCGAATATTTCGCTCCACTGCCGTCCAACTGGTACCATACCTCTCAGCCACATCCGGGTAGACCCACTTCGTAACCATCAGCAACCGCTCTGGTTCTTCCGCGCACAGCTGCACGGCATAGGCTGTATACCAAAATCCGCAATAGTTTGTGGTTACCCCCAAGCGGTGCAGTAAATGATAAACTTCCAGATAATTATTTTCCATTGGCCCTTACCTCACCTGATCTGGCAGCATAATTTTTTCCGAAATGGCCGTACCAAGTCCAGCACCTCAGGATCCTTTCGTCCACACAGAAAGCACAGCAAGGCTGCCGTCGAGAGCCCATATTTGCCTTTCTCTATCTCGAAATAGGACCGGAGTCCTATTTGTAGCCATACTGACATCACGCTTTTCTTTAGCACTTTCTCTCTGCGCATCTCGACCACATGCCCCACCAGGAATTCCTTTGCCGTCTTTTGATATTTGTGCACTCACATAACCTCCATATTTCGACTGAATTCGGGAGAATCTTATTAGATTTGCTGTCGAAATGCTATGAGGTATACCTCCTCTTTCTCGGTTTTTGTAAATAGCGCAACCCATATTGCCAGGAAGCCAAACCTTCCTACGTCTTCTGTTTCCTTTGCTTTCAAGAAGGCCAACTTCTATGAAATCTATGGGCTATAGTGCAGCGCCGGTTGAAACGGTTCTGAACACCACGCATTATTTCACGCCCAGTTGGTGAAATTTATTCAGGTCAATCGCAGTTTCTTCCAGGTGGCCACACCGCCTGTTGGCACATTTATTATTTTTTGATTAAGGATGTGATTTTTCATTGAAATCCCCGGCGGACTGTGGTATTGTAAAATACACTTGTTAACATAAAGCGCCCCCTATTTGACAGGTATGGGGCGCTTATCCAATTGTAAGTGAGGGATTTCCATGCATCAACCCAGACGTTTACAGCGGTCTGCACCTTCCAGACACAGGGGGCGGCGGGTGAACGGCTCGCCGTTGCTATCCATCCTGTTCTTCCCGCTGGCCATACTCTACCACGAACTGCTGTTGCGGGCCTTCGACGGGGGAAGCGACTTCTTTACCACCGCCCTGATCCGCATTTTCCTGTTCTCCATAGCCGCCGGGCTGGCCATCTTCCTGGTGTTGGACCTGCTGCCCTGGCGCAGGGCCGCCCGCATTGCCGCCACAGTGCTGCTGGCCCTGGGCACAGTGGTGCTGTGCGTGGAGCGGGGCTGCCGGAGCATGTTCGGGCTGTACTACGGCCTGGGCTTTATGGGGGGCATGGCCGGAGATGTGGTGGGCAACTTCGGCTCCACCGTGTGGTCGGTGATTTTGAGCATCATCCCCTTCATCCTTCTGGCCCTGGTGCCGCTGGTGGCCTTCTGCCTGCTGCGCTCGGCCATCGTCTACGACGAGGGACAGAGTGGGGCGGTGCGCATCATGCTGGCGGCAGTGCTGGTGGTATGCCAGTTGGCGGGGTCACTGACCTCCTCCCTGGGGGGCGCGAAGAGCTACTACACCTACGAGTTCACCGCCAACACCGCCGTACCTCAGTTTGGGCTGGTGACGATGCTGCGGCTGGAGATTCAGTACGCCATCTTTGGCACTCCGGAGGCCCCGCTGCCGGTAATCGACCCAGGCATTCTCCCCTCCGAGTCCGCCGACCCGTCGGACGGGGGAAGTGAAACGCCCTCGGAGACGCCGGTGGTGTACGGCTACAACACCCTGGACATCGACTTTGACGCGCTGGCCGCAGGCACTAGCGACAGTACCCTTCAGGCCCTTCATCAGTACTTGGGCGGACTAACCCCCTCCCAGCAGAACGAGTACACCGGCATGTTCGAGGGCAAGAACCTGATCCTCATCACCGCCGAGGCGTTCTCGCCCTACGTGATCAGCGAGGAGCTCACTCCCACGCTGTACAGGCTGACCCACGAGGGTTTTGTATTCAACAACTACTACCAGCCCAACTGGACCCAGTCCACCTCCGGGGGCGAGTTCGCCGTGATGACCGGAATCATCCCCAACTGGTTCGGAAACTTGACGGCCTTCAATGCCAGTGCCGACAAGAACATGGCCACCGCCCTGGGCTGGCAGTTCCGGGAGTTGGGATACAACGTCCCGGCCTGGCACGACAATGAGTACACCTACTACAACCGGGACGAGACCCACCCCAACCTGGGTTACGACTACCAGGGGATCGGCAATGGCCTGGTGCTGGCCACCAACCAGTGGCCCAATTCCGACCTGGAGATGATGCAGGCCACGGTGGACGGCTATATCAGCGACTACGTGGAGAACGGAACCCCCTTCCACGCCTACTATATGACGGTGAGCGGCCACTGCAACTACAACTGGGGGGGCAACGCCATGGCCCGGAAGCATCAGGCGGAGGCTCAAGCCGCCTACCCCGATGCCTCTGAGACGGTGCAGGCCTACATCGCCTGCAACCTGGAGCTGGAGGCGGCCATGACCTACCTGGTGGAGCAGCTGGAGGAGGCAGGCATCGCCGACGACACCCTCATCGTGCTCACCGCCGACCACTACCCCTACCAGATGGCCGCCGGGGATGTGGACTACTACAACGAGCTGCGGGGCTTTACCGACACCGAGCGGGATACCTCCCGGTACCGCAATACCCTGATCATGTGGTCGGCCGCCATTGAGGAGCCGGTGGAAGTGGATACCCCCTGCTCTTCCATCGACATCGTGCCCACGCTCTGCAACCTGTTCGGGCTGGACTACGACTCCCGCCTTTACTCCGGACGGGATGTCTTTGCCACCAACTACGAGGCGGACCAGGCCTCCACCTGCATGCCCCTGGTGATCTTCGCCAACACCGGCTTTGGCAACAGCTGGATCACCGCCGCCGGGACCTATGAAGCTTCCACCGGAACTTTCACCCCCAATGAGGGGATCACCGTAGACGATAACTATGTGAGCCTGGTGTCCCAACTGGTCCAGGCCAAGTACACCTATGCTAAGCAGATGATCCAGCAGGACTATTATCAGATCCTGGAGGACAGCGGCCTGGAGTGGTAAGCCGACTTTTCGTTATAAAAGCCTGCGGGAAACGCTGTGAAAGCGCTTCCCGCAGGCTCCTATTTTTATATTTCGTTTTCGGGCTATACCCCGCAGGCGATGCGCAGTGCGCTGGGCAGGTTGCGCACGGTGGTCTCCTCCCGTTCCCCTCCGAACTCCCCATCCACTGTCCAGGCCACCGGCCGGTCGCAGCAAAAGGTCACCTGGCTGGCGGTGAACCCCACCACGGCGCCGTCCTCCCGCTCCGCTTGCTGGGCGTTGAGGGAGGCGATAATGGACTGCCAGTCCTTGGGAGTGCGGGGCGGACGGATGAGCAGCACCTCGAACCGCCCGTCGTCCAGCTTGACCTGATCCCGGGGCAGGGACATCATCCCGCCCACGGACAGGGTATTGGATACCATGCCATAGATGAGGTCTTCCGCCCATCGTCCGCAGCCACCTCCATGTGATAACTGGGGATGTTCAGCAACCGGCCTGCCCCCTCCAGCACATAGGCGAAGTGCCCCAACAGGTTTTTGGTGGTCTGGGGAGTGGAGTAGGACACGTCAGTAAACAGGCCGAAGGCGGAAACATAGGTAAACAAACGGCCCCCGGACTCGCCCACATCCACCGACCGAGATCCCCCCTTACAGGCGACCTCTGCCAGCTTCTCCGTAGACCGGGGCAGCCCCAGGGTCTTGGCATAGTCATTGGTAGTCCCAGTGGGGATATAGCCCAGCACAGGGCGCTTATCCTCCGGCAGGGCCAGCAGCCCGCGCACCGTCTCGTTAAGGGTGCCGTCGCCGCCGCAGCAGACCAGCCGGTCGTACTGCCCGGATTGCGCGGTGGTCACGCTGGCCGCTTCTCCCTGGGCCATGGTGGGATGTACTGTGGTTTCGTAACCTTCCCGGGCAAATACCTCCAGCAAGTCAGGCAGCATAACCCGTACCCGCTGGCGACCGGCCTTGGGGTTGTATATGAAGAGCAGGCGTTTCATGATATTCCTCCGAACCACGAAATACGCATATTTCTATGGCGCTAGGCCTCTAAGCAACAATATTATAGCCAATTTACAGCTACATTACAAGATGTATTCTGTAAATCACCCCCTTGTCAACAGCCGTGCGATTTTGTACAATACTGTCATAAAGCGAAAGCCCAAAGCACGCAGGCCTCGCGGCGGGAGCTGGCGCCTGCCCGTGGATTTTCTGACCATCACCGAGAGGGGAGCGCAATTGTCCATGTCCCGAAAAACCTTGGCTGCCGCCTTTCCGTATACCCTGCCCGTCCTAATGGGGTACCTGTCCATCGGTATTGTATTTGGCTGGATGATGGCGGCCATTGGCTACGCGCCCACCTGGGCCGCTGCCATGTCCACCCTCATCTATGCCGGCAGCGGGCAATACCTGGCGGTGGATCTGCTGGCCAACGCCGCCCCTCTGGCCGATATCGCCTTCCTCACCCTGATCATCAACTTCCGGCACCTGGTATACGGTCTGTCCATGCTGGAGAAGTTCCGGGGAATGGGCTGGCGCAAGCTGTACATGATTTTTTCCCTCACTGACGAAACCTACGCCCTGCTGGCCGGCGTTCAGCCGCCCAGCGGGGTGGATGAGAAGGGGTTCTACTTCTCCATCGCTGTGTTGGACCAGCTGTACTGGATTGGCGGCTCGGTGCTGGGCGCGGTTGCCGGCTCCCTGATCACCATCAACACGGAGGGCATTGACTTTGCCATGACGGCCCTGTTCATCGTCATCGCCGTGGACCAGTGGCGCTCCTCCCGCCGGCACCTGCCTGCCCTGCTGGGAGCGGGGGTCACTTTGGCCTGTCTTTTGTGGCTGGGCCCGGACAACGGGCGCTTCCTCATCCCCGCTCTGCTCCTGATGGTGGTGTTCCTGTTGATCCTGTGGCCTTCCCTGGAGCATAGAGAGGAGGCCGGAGAAGCATGACTGCTCTGCAAGCTGCGGCCGCCATCGCCGTCATGGCCGCCGTCACCTTCCTCACCCGGGTGCTGCCATTCCTCCTTTTCGGCCGCAACGGGAACCCGCCCCGGGTGGTGCTTTACCTGGGCCGGTACCTGCCCCCGGCGGTGATTGCCATGCTCATCGTCTATTGCTTCCGGCAAGTGAACTTTCAAGCCGCTCCGAATTGGGCTCCCGCTCTCATTGCCGGAGTTGCTGTGGCAGTGCTTCACCTCTGGAAACGCAACAATATGTTATCTATCGTAGGAGGGACCGCCTTGTATATGGTCTTGGTCCAAGCCGTATTTTAGGGTAGCTGCAAGCCTCCGGCACACTGAAGGTCCGGAGGCTTGTCTCTGTTCCAGATCTGGCACCGCAAGAACCACATGACAGAAACGCGGCGCTTTCCTTTTGCTTTAGTCCGGGAGTACCCCCCTTGGCAGGAAGACCACAGAGTGTGGGTCAGAATTGTGCCGTCAATGAGGTCAAGGAAACCAGCCCCAGATGAATGGCGTCTGCCCTCAAAAATGAAATTGGATTTCGGTATTCAAAATTTATGGCTTGCGTTGCCGGAAAAATCATGATATTCTATTTACAAAGGAACGCAAACCATGGTACACTACGACTGAAGCCGCGCGTAGTGGCGGCTTTCATATGCGCATCGTCGGCTTGGCGCTGCGCTGTCACGCTGTATGATACGTCCGGACAGGTTCCCCGGACGAATGAAGGAGGAGAACGCCAATGGCACGCAAGTTCAAGACGATGGACGGCAATACCGCCGCCGCCCATGTATCCTACGCGTTTACCGAGGTGGCCGGCATCTACCCCATCACCCCGTCCAGCCCCATGGCTGACAACGTGGACCAGTGGGCTGCCGCCGGCCGGAAGAACATCTTCGGACAGACAGTGAAGGTCATCGAGATGCAGTCTGAGGCCGGCGCCGCCGGCACCGTCCACGGCTCTCTGGCCGCGGGCGCTCTGACCACCACCAACACCGCCTCTCAGGGTCTGCTGCTGATGATCCCCAACATGTACAAGATCGCCGGCGAACTGCTCCCCGGGGTGTTCCATGTGTCCGCCCGTACGGTGGCCAGCCATGCGCTGAACATCTTCGGCGATCACTCCGACGTCATGGCCTGCCGTCAGACCGGCTTTGCCATGCTGTGCGAGTCCAACCCTCAGGAGGTCATGGACCTGGGTGCAGTGGCCCATCTGGCAGCCATCAAGGGCCGGGTCCCCTTCATCAACTTCTTTGATGGCTTCCGCACCTCCCATGAGATCCAGAAGATCGCCGTGTGGGACTATGACGATCTGGCCTCCATGGTGGATATGGACGCGGTGAAGGACTTCCGGGCCCGCTGCCTGAATCCCGACCATCCCGTCATGCGCGGCGCCCACGAGAACGGTGACATCTTCTTCCAGCACCGTGAGGCCTGCAACTCCTACTACGAGGCCGTCCCCGGCATCGTGGAGGAGTACATGGCCCAAGTCAACGCCAAGTTGGGCACCAACTACCAGCTGTTCAACTACTATGGCGCTCCTGACGCCGACCGGGTCATCATTGCCATGGGCTCCATCTGTGATGTAGCCGAGGAGGTCATCGACTACCTCAACGCCCACGGGGAAAAGGTGGGCCTGGTGAAAGTGCGCCTGTACCGTCCCTTCCGGGCGGACAAGCTGCTGGCCGCCATTCCCGAGACCTGCAAGCACATCGCCGTGCTGGACCGGACCAAGGAGCCCGGCGCCCAGGGTGAGCCGCTGTACCTGGACGTGGTCACCGCTCTGTCCAACGCCGGCAAGACCGATGTGTCCGTCATCGGCGGCCGTTACGGTCTGGGTTCCAAGGACACGCCTCCCGCCAGCGTATTTGCCGTGTATGAGGAGCTGACCAAGGCTGAGCCCAAGCGCCAGTTCACCATTGGTATCGTGGATGACGTGACCCATATGTCCCTGGAGGAGAAGCCCTCTCCCAACACCGCGGCCGAGGGCACCATCGAGTGCAAGTTCTGGGGTCTGGGCGGCGACGGCACTGTGGGCGCCAACAAGAACTCCATCAAGATCATCGGCGACCATACCGACAAGTACGTGCAGGCCTACTTCCAGTACGACTCCAAGAAGACGGGCGGCGTCACCATCAGCCACCTGCGCTTCGGTGACCAGCCCA
>CAJLWS010000049.1 GCA_905210385.1 uncultured Eubacteriales bacterium
GCGGCGTGCTGGTGTACGGCATTCCCGAGTTCCGTCTGCCCAAGGCCATCGTCCACCAGACGGAGGAGGACCTGCGCTCCCTAGGGGTGCAGATTCGCACCGATATGGTCATCGGCCGGGTATTCACCCTGGACGAACTGTTCGATCAGGGCTTCCGGGCCGTCTTCCTGGCCACCGGCGCCGGGCTTCCCAAGTTCATGGGCATCCCCGGCGAGGGGCTGGCCGGGGTATACTCCGCCAACGAGTACCTCACCCGCATCAACCTGATGCACGCCTGGCAGGAGGAGTACGACACCCCTGTGCCCGCCGGGAAGAAGGTAGCCGTGGTGGGAGGCGGCAACGTGGCCATGGATGCCGCCCGGTGCGCCCGCCGCCTGGGGGCGGAGGTCCATCTGGTCTACCGGCGGGGGCGGGAAGAGATGCCCGCCCGGGCGGAGGAGGTGGAGCACGCCATGGAGGAGGGCATCCACTTCCACTTCCTCACCAACCCCACCGCCGTCATCGACGACGGCACCGGCCGCGCCTGCCACCTCAGCTGCATCCGCATGGAGCTGGGCGAGCCCGACGAGAAGGGCCGCCGCAGGCCCATGGAGGTGTCCGGCTCCGACTTCCTCATGGAGGTGGATACCGTGGTCATGGCCCTGGGCACCAGCCCCAACCCCCTCATCCGCATGGCGGACGAGAGCCTGGAGGTCAACCGCCGGGGCTGCTTCGTGGTGGACGAGGAGACCATGAGGACCAGCCGGGAAGGGGTCTATGCCGGGGGCGACGCAGTCACCGGCGCGGCCACCGTCATCCTGGCCATGGGGGCGGGCAAGAAGGCCGCCAAGGCCATCATGAAGTATCTGGACGCAAACCGGTAAGTATGATACAATAGCGGGCAAGCCGATGGCTTGCCCGCTATTTTTCCCATCATTCCCCGAAAGAGTGATTCTATGTTGTATACTTTTTTATTTTTGATACTAGTTGTGATCGACCAAGTGGTGAAATTCCTGGTCCGGGCCAACATCCCCCTGGGGGAGTCCATCCCTTTTATCCCCTATGTCATGGACCTGACTTACGTGCAGAACACCGGGGCTGCCTTCTCCCTCCTCCGGGAACACACCTGGCTGCTCACCCTGGTGTCCGCCGTGCTGGTGGTGGTCATCGCCTGGCTGATATTCCGCAGGCACATCACCGGCCGCCTGGGCCTGCTGGCCGCCACCTTAGTGCTGGCCGGCGGGGTGGGCAATCTCATCGACCGGGTGGCCCTGGGCTATGTCACCGACATGTTCCAGACCACGTTCATCGACTTTGCCGTCTTCAACGTGGCCGACTCCTGCCTCACGGTGGGCGTGGTTCTGCTGGTGATCTACGTACTGTTCTTCTATGACAAGCTCCACAAGAAGGAGGAGGTCCAGCCCCATGACGACGGAAGCGACCTTCCCGCTGAAGGTACCTGAGGCAGGCCGGGCGGATGCGGTGCTGGCCGCCGCCCTGGACGGCGTCACCCGTTCGGCCGCCCAGCGGTGGCTGGAGGAGGGGCGGGTCACCTTGGACGGCGTCCCGGTGAGGAAGAACGCCCGTCTCCAGCCAGGCCAGGTGCTCTCCGTCACCCCGCCCCAGCCGGAGGCGGTGGATGTGGTCCCCCAGGACATCCCCCTGGACGTGGCCTATGAGGACGATGACGTCATCGTAGTCAACAAACCCGTGGGCATGGTGGTCCACCCCGCCCCCGGCCACCCCGACGGCACGCTGGTCAACGCCCTGTTATATCACTGCAAAAATTCACTGTCCGGAATCAATGGCCAGCTGCGCCCCGGCATCGTCCACCGCATTGACCGGGACACCTCGGGGCTGATCATCGTTGCCAAAAACGATCGGGCCCACCTGACCCTGGCCGGGCAGCTCCAGGACCACTCCCTGTTCCGTCTCTACCATGCGATAGTGCTGGGGGGCTTCCGGGAGGAGCACGGCACTGTGGACGCCCCCATCGCCCGCCACCCCACCGATCGGAAACGGATGGCCGTCTGTCGCCCCGGAGAGGGGCGGGAGGCAGTCACCCACTATCAGGTGGTGGACAGCCACGGCGGGTTCACCCACCTCACCTGCCGGCTGGAGACGGGGCGCACCCACCAGATCCGGGTACACATGGCCCACATCGGCCATCCCCTGCTGGGCGACCCGGTGTACGGCCCGAAAAGACCCTTCCCCGGCCTGACGGGCCAGTGCCTCCACGCCGCCCAGCTCACCTTCACCCATCCCTCCACCGGGGAGCGCCTCACTGTGGAGGCCCCTCTGCCCGACTGGTTTCAAAATACACTGAACAGACTGGGGCTGAACTGACTTTCTCCGGCCCCGCCATCAGAAAGGAGCGTATCCGATGAACACATTGGTGCTGCTGGCCGGCTGCGGCCTGGGGGATGGCTCCTGCGTCGAGGAGGTCATTCTGACCTACACGGTGCTGGACAAATACGGCCATTCCTATGCCATCGCCGCCGTGGACATGGATGTCCCTTCCGTGGACCACCGGACCGAGGCCCCCGGCCCGGAGCGCAACGTCCTCACAGAGTCCGCCCGCATCGGCCGGGGCCGTATCCAGGAGCTGTCCGCCTTGGACTTGGAGCCATTTGACGCCCTGCTCCTCCCCGGCGGCATCGGCCTGATCTCCAACTACCGGCACTGTCCCCAGGTGCTGTCCTGCCTGGACCACTTTCTCCGGAGGGGGAAGCCCATCGGCGCCATGTGCGCGGGCATCGACTTTCTCCGCATGACCATCGGCCGGGACCTGTTGTTGGAGGAAGCCGCCCAACTCTCCCCGCGGGGCTTCTGCCGGGACGCGGCAAAAAACATCTATTACACCCCCGCCTTTCGGAAGAGCCAGAGCTGCTATGACGTGCTGCTGGGCATTGACGGGATGGTTTCCGCCATGGCGTCCCTCCGGCCCTGAGCCCCTGTTCCCGCGCTGAATTTGCCCCGATCGAAAAAATTCCCGGGAACGCCCCGGGAATTTTGCTCTCCAGGCATAACCCGGCCCGTCCCCAGGCAAACTAATCCATCCATGGACGGCCCCTGGCCGTCCTCGAAAGGAATGATTTTTATGAATCCTCGGAAGGCGGCCATCATCGGCTGTGGCTTTGTGGGCTCCTCCATCGCCTTCTCCCTCATCCAGAAGGGCCTGTTCAGCGAACTGGTCCTCATTGATGTGAACCGGGACAAGGCGGAGGGGGAGGCCATGGATCTGAGCCATGGCCTGCCCTACATTGCCGCCATGGACGTATACGCCGGCACCTATGACGATGTGGCCGACTGCGCCCTGGTCATCGTCACCGCCGGCGCCAACCAGAAGCCGGGGGAGACCCGGCTGGAGCTCATCGGTAAAAACGTGGCTATCCTCAAGTCCATTCTCCCCCAGATCACTGCCCGGCCTTTTGGGGGCATCCTGATGATCGTGTCCAACCCGGTGGACGTGCTCACCTATGCCGCCTGGCGCATCTCCGGCTACCCTGCCCACCGGGTGATGGGGTCGGGCACCGTGCTGGACACCGCCCGGCTGAAGTACCTGCTGGGAGAGCACCTCCAGGTGGACAGCCGCAGCATCCATGCCTATATCCTGGGGGAGCACGGGGATAGCGAGCTGGCGGTGTGGAGCGGGGCCAATGTCACCGGTATCCCCCTGTCCCACTTCTTTGAGCTCCAGGGAAAGCACGACTATGACAGCTCCACCAAGCAGCTCTATGAGTCCGTCCGGGACAGCGCCTACGAGATCATCCGCCGCAAGGGCGCCACCTACTACGGCATCGCCATGGCGGTGGGCCGCATCGCCGAGTGCATCCTCAAGGACGAACGGGCGGTACTGCCCGTTTCGGTGGTGCTGGGCGGTCAGTACGGCCTGCAGGGATTGAGCCTGAGCATCCCATCCATCGTGGGCCGCCGGGGGGTGGAACAGATCTTGGAGATCCCTCTGGCCCCGGAGGAGCGGGAGGCCCTGTCCGCCTCCGCCGGACAGCTTCTGGACGTCATCCGAACCCTGGACCTACCATAACGTCCTCTTTGCCCCAGCGTTCCACTCCCCACAAAACACAACACAGGCCACCCGCGCTTGCGGGTGGCCTGTAACTCTGTGGTGGCGTGACCTGTGACGGACACGGGCGAACCCCTCACGCCGGTTCTCCGCTCTTCAGGCCCTTCCGCCGCGCATACCTCCGCTTCAATCCCTCCACGCCCCTGTGCAGCAGAACACCCAGAGCGATATTGACCGCATAGGACAGCAGAAAGTACAGCCGATTGGTGGGACCAATGGAGATCACCTGGCGGATAACCGCCGTCTGGGAGAAAAAGCTGACGTTGAGCAGATAGATCTCTAAGCTGTTCTCCCCGATGATCCGCAGGAACCGGCGCAGCCACCCCAGGGGCAGGCGGTCAAAGAGCAGGCACAGCACCAGGCACATGGGCACGGTGGTGAAGACGAACAGGTGGGCCAGCGGGATGCTCAGGCTGGTCAGCTCCCCCTTCCCCGGATAGGATGCCAGCAGGTAATAGCCTGCACCCAGCACAGTCCAAGCTCCCCAAAAGAGGAGGTCCTTCCATCCCAACCTCCGGTCCTCCATGATATAGATGCCAACTAGTAGACCTAGGAAAAAAATAGGGATCCGATAGAAGATATCCAGGTATTCCCCATACCACTCTTGAACCAGGAGTTGACACAAGGCCAGGCCGCCTATGATCCCGGCCCCTACCGCCAACAGAAGCCGTTTCTTCCGTTTTTGCTCCAGCAGCCAGTACAAAGCTGGGGGCGTCAGCAGGTAGAAGCACATGGCCCCGCAGACATACCAGTTGAAGGCCCCCGGACAGCGGTGCACCCAGTAGTACAGCAGGGTGCTGTTCCAGAACAGGTCGCTCCAGGGAGCCCCCTGCCAGAGGATGAGCAGCAGCGTATAGGGGATCATCACCATGTAGTAAGCAGGCAGGATCCGCCGGGCACGGCGGCCCATGTATTCGCCGAAAGGCTGCTTCCGGTGAATCAGGGACATAGCCAGCCCCATGGAAGACAGAAAGATGAAGATATCTACGCCGCCGAATCCTGCCGCCCGCACGGAGTTGAGCAGCGGAACTCCCAGATCCAAGTCAAAGGAATGAAACAGCATCACCCACAGCATGGCCACACCCATCAACTCCGAGCGATACCGGCTCAAAACCCTGTATTCCATCGTATGCCTCCCTGCATCCGGATTTCCGGATGTATGGACGGCCGGCAGGAATCCCCCGCCGGCCGTCTCCATTCGTGGTTTCTTTACTTGATGGGCTCTCCGGCGGCCTTCTTGGCCTCGATCTCCCGGAGGGCATCCTTGTAGGACAGGTTGACCCGCCCCTTTTCGTCGATGTCGGTAACCTTTACCCAGATCATGTCGCCGATGTTAACCACATCTTCCACCTTGTTTACCCGGTGGTTGGCCAGCTTGGAGATGTGCACCATGCCGTCCTTGCCGGGGGCTAGCTCCACAAAGGCTCCAAACTGGAGGATACGCACCACCTTGCCATAGTACAGGGCGCCCACCTCGGGAACGAAGACGATGGTCTCGATCATCTTCTTGGCGGCGTCACAGGCCTCGGCGTTGGGGGATGCGATGTGGATGGTGCCGTCGTCCTCGATGTCCACGGTGGCGCCCGACTCAGCGGTGATCTTCTGGATCACGCTGCCACCCTTACCGATGACCTCCCGGATTTTGTCCGGGTCGATCTTCATGGTAATCATCTTGGGGGCATACTTGCTAACCTCGGGCCGGGGCTGGGCGATGCAGGGCAGCATGATCTCGTCCAGGATGGCAAAGCGGGCGTCCCGGGTGATCTCCAGGGCCTCCTTGATGATCTCGTGGGAGAGACCGTCGTTCTTCAGGTCCATCTGGATGGCGGTGATGCCCTTCTTGGTGCCAGCCACCTTGAAGTCCATCTCGCCGTGGAAGTCCTCCACACCCTGGATGTCGATGAAGGTGGTGAAGGAGCCGTCGTCGTCCTGGATCAGTCCGCAGCTGATGCCGGCCACGGGGGCCTTGATGGGCACGCCGGCGTCCATCAGCGCCAGGGTAGAGCCACAGATGGAGCCCTGAGATGTGGAGCCATTAGAGCTCAGAACCTCAGAGACCACCCGGATGGCGTAGGGGAACTCCTCCACGCTGGGCAGCACCGGCTCCAGGGCCCGCTCGGCCAAGGCGCCGTGGCCCTTCTCCCGGCGGTTGGTGGAGCGGGAGGCACGGGCCTCGCCCACGGAGAAGCCGGGGAAGTTATAGTGGTGCATGTACCGCTTCTCGGTCTCCTCCCAGATGGTATCCAGCTTCTGGCAGGCGGCCAGGGTGTTCAGGGTGCACACGGACAACACCTGGGTCTGGCCGCGGGTGAACAGGCCGGAGCCGTGGACCCGGGGCAGCACGCCCACTTCGGCGGCCAGGGGGCGGATCTCATTCTTGGCGCGGCCATCCACGCGGTGGCCCTCCAGCAGCCAGGCCTTGACGATCTTCTTCTGGAACTTGTAGGTGAACTCCTCCAGGTACTTGTCCATGTCGGGGTACTGCTCCAGGTACTTCTCGTGCCAGTGGTCGATCATGGCGTTCCACCGGGCCTCCCGGACGTTCTTGTCGTCGGTGTCCATGGCGGCTTTGGCCTCGTCCATGAAGTTGGCCACGATGTCGTCGAACAGCTCCTGGTTGAAATCGGCATGCTCATACTCGAACTTGGGCTTGCCGATCTCGGCCACGATGCCGTTGATGAACTCCACCTGCTTGCGGATCTCCTCGTGGGCCTTCACGATGCCCTCGTACATGATCTCATCGGGGATCTCCTTGGCCCCTGCCTCGATCATGACCACCTTCTCCTTGGTGGCGGCCACGGTGACGTCCATCTGGGAACGGTGCTTCTGCTCCTGGTTGGGGTTCATGACGATCTGGCCGTCCACATAGCCCACTTCCATGCAGCCGATGGGCCCATTCCAGGGGATATCGGAGTAGGACAGGCAGGCGGATACGCCGATCATGGCAGTGACCTCGGGAGAGCAGTCATAATCCACGCTCATCACGGTGCAGGTGACCACCACGTCGTTGCGCAGGTCGGAGGGGAACAGGGGCCGGATAGGCCGGTCGATGAGGCGGCTGGCCAGCACGGCGGGCAGAGAGGGCTGGCCCTCCCGGCGCATGAAGGAGCCGGGGATGCGGCCCACAGCGTATAGCTTCTCCTCAAAGTCCACGCTCAGAGGGAAGAAGTCAATTCCGTCCCGGGGCCGGGGGGAGGCGGTGACCGCCACCAGCACGCTGGTCTCGCCGTAGGTGACCATGGCGGAGGCGTTGGCCAGCTCGGCCATCTTGCCCACCTCGATGGTCAGCGGGCGGCCGGCCACAGTGGTCTCGTACTTCTTGTAGTTTGCAAATTGCTTGTGCTTGATGATGGTTGACATACGGTTCGCTCCTTTGCTCTTAGTTTTTTGCCGGAGCCAACACCCTTTAGCACTTGAACACAGGCCCCACCTCTTGGCAAGACCCATGTTCAACTGCTAAATAGGCGGCCGCCCCAGCAGGGTTAGTCGCGAAGAACCAGAGGGCGCGTGGATCCACGACGCCCTCTGGTTCAAAAATTACTTTCTGATTCCCAGCTTGGCAATGATGGCGCGATAGCGCTCAATGTCCTTCTTGGCCAGATAGTCCAGCATCTTGCGGCGCTTACCCACCATCTTCAGCAGGCCGCGGCGGCTGTGGTTGTCGTGGGTGTGGATCTTCAGGTGCTCGGTGAGCTCCTGGATGCGGGCGGTGAGAATGGCGATCTGCACCTCGGGAGAGCCGGTGTCGGTTTCGTGGGTGCGGTTGGCCTCGATGACGGCCGTTTTCTGTTCCTTGCGAATCATGGGTTGTTCCACCTTTCTGTTTTTCTCCCCAGCCGCTGGGTATCGGGCGGGTGGTCCCCGCGGAAACGCGGCCCTTGTCCCGAAACTAAGCCGGCGGGTGTGCGTGAAAATTCACGCTCAAGCAGTATATCACAGTCCTTTGTGTTTGTAAAGGCTGTTTTACTGGAAAAGTATTGCGGGGCGGAAGAAGTCCACCCCGCACACCCACGTTCTTTTCCTTTATCGGCCTGAATCGTCCAGGAGAAAGGAAATTAAGCCCTCCACATGGTCAAACTCATCGTAATCCCCTTCCACTCCCGTCCGGTGATATACCACCCCGACCCGTTCCTTCCGATCCAGACGGTCCAGCAGCATCCGTACCCCAAAATGTCGGGCAAAAAGGGAAAACCCCCGGGGCTTGACCTTGGCCAGCAGTCCCTTGCGGCACCCCTCCAGCTCCCCGCAGGCCCAGCACCCCTCCAGATTCCGCTCCATGGAGCAGCGCCGGTTTTCACAGCCGTCCGCCCCGAGGCACCCGCCATCCCGACAGCCGGAGCAGACGTCCGCCTCCGAGCACAGGCAGCAGGCCAGGCCGCACCGGGCAATGCCCAACTCCCGGTTCACTGTCTCACCCTCCCAGAATCCGGATCACCAGCAGGACCATGACACCCACCACGGACAGGCTGGCCAGCAGCTCCCCGCCATACAGGATCCGGCTCCTGTGATCCCTCCGGGGCCGGGTCTGGACGGCTGGAGCTGGCGCCCATACCTGGCTCAGATTCTCCTCCCACGCCTCCCCGGCCTGTTCCTCCTCCCGGGCCGCCCGCCAGGCGGCCAGGTCAACCACATTGTCCCGCCGGATCAGGCGGCCCTCCGCCGCCGGGCGCCGGGCGAGCGCCAGCCGTCGGGCGCCGCCCACCGCCTGCTTCACACCGTCCCCGGAGACGAGGATCTCCCGGGCCGTAAAGGTATAGTAGGTAGTCTCCATTGCTTTCAGCCTCCCTTTCCTTGCTCGAAGGGCCCTTTGGGGGCTGGCCCCATTCCATCCGCCGCCCCTCTCCCGGTTCAGCTGCGGGATGCCCTCCTCTTTTGTATTCAGGATAGCAGCTATAAAGTCCCATAGGACGGACTTTTATTGATCGAACTGTTGTTTGATATCTGAACTATAATACATACGTTCGATTTTGTCAAGGTCCCTTTCCTGGGCTAAGCAAAGAAAACCGGCCGCCGTGCAGAGGCACGGCGGCCGGTCTTTGATCGGA
>CAJLWS010000050.1 GCA_905210385.1 uncultured Eubacteriales bacterium
AATCGTACCCCAGCCACTGGGAGAGCTCCGACGCCACCTGAGACTGCTGGGAGGTCAGCAGGGGGAGCTCCCGCAGATCCTCGGGGGAGATGGACTCCTGCCCGGCCAGCCGACTTCCTTTGGGGACCACCAGACCCCAGTGGTTCTTAGCGGGCAGGCGCAGGGAATCGTACTTTCTGGGAACGGAGGCGCCCAGGATCAGGCCAAAGTCCAGCAGCCCCTTTTCCATCCGCTCGAACAGGTCGTCGGCGTTTGCGCTGAATAGGTGGAACCGGACCTGAGGATAGCGGGCTTGAAAACGGCGTACAGCGTCCGCTAGCAGGGCCATACCGTCTGTTTCTCCGCCGCCGATATAGATGTCGCCAGTGGTAATCAGCTCGGTCTCCCGCAGTTCTGACTGAGTCTTTTCCACCAGGGACAGAATTTCATTGGCCCGTTTGCGCAGCAGGACGCCATCCTCTGTCAAGGTGACATGCCGACTGCCTCGGATAAACAGGGGTTTCCCAATTTCCTCCTCCAACGCCATCAGCTGTCGGGATAAGGTAGGCTGGGAAAGGTCGAGCGCCTGGGCAGCACCGGAGATGCTCTCCTCCCGGGCCACTGTAAGAAAATACCGCAGCACACGAAGCTCCATTTTGAACCTCCTTTCTCCGTTCTGTACGGGGCAAGCTTAGCACCCTAGAGTCGGCCTGTCAAGCGAATTACCATGCTTTTTGGACATAATGATATATCCAATATAGGTATTTGATATTTGTCAGAAAGGGGACTATAATCGGAACTATGCTGAAAAGCCGGTTGCCCTTGAGATAGTGGGTAGCTGAAGAGATAGGGTTGGCAGCAAGAACGGAAAGGGGGAGGAGAAAGCCTATGAGTGAACGGCTTCTGGAAATTATTCTGGACTCTTTTTGGCAGATTCTTCTGCCGGGACTGGCGGTGACCATTCCCCTGACTGCGGTGTCCTTTTTCTTTGCCATGATCATCGCGGTGATCATTGCCATCGTGCAGTTTGCCAGAATACCAGTGTTGCGCCACATCGCCCGGTTCTATATCTGGGTGGCCCGAGGGACGCCCCTGCTGGTGCAGTTGTTTGTGGTGTTCTATGGCCTGCCTGACCTAGGCATCATCCTGGAGCCCATCCCTGCGGCAATCATTGTGTTTTCCCTCAACGAGGGGGCCTACTGCGCGGAGACAGTGCGGGCTTCCCTAGAGGCGGTGCCTGTGGGACAGATGGAGGCGGGACGCTGTGTGGGCATGAGTTATCTGCAGGTGATGCGGCGCATTGTGCTGCCCCAGGCCATGCGCATTGCCTTTCCATCCCTGTCCAACTCCCTGATTGCCATGGTGAAGGATACCTCCCTGGCCTCCAACATCACGGTGACCGAGATGTTCATGGAGACCCAGCGCATCGCCTCCCGCTACGCGGAGTTTCTGCCGCTCTATATCGAGGTGGGCCTCATATACCTGCTGTTCTGCACCGTGCTCACCAAGGTACAGCATGTGGTGGAGAAACGGTTGAGCGCATATGGCGGGAAGGGGGGCTGAGGGTATGCTAGAGGTCCATGGTCTGAAGAAATCCTTTGGTGCCCTGCAGGTGCTCCGGGACATTGACCTGACGGTGAACAAGGGAGATGTTGTGGCTATTTTGGGCAGTAGCGGTTCGGGCAAGACCACGCTGCTGCGGTGCCTGAATTTTCTAGAGGTCAGCGATGAGGGAACCATGACCTTTGACGGGGAGACCTTCCAGATGGCCCAAATGAGGAAAAAGGATATCGCCCGGCTGCGGGCTAAGACCGCCTTTGTCTTTCAGGACTACAATCTGTTTCTTAATAAGACGGCTCTGCAGAATGTGACCGAGGGGTTGGTCATAGCCCGGAAGATGCCTAGGGATCAGGCGGTAGAGCTGGGCCGGCGGATGTTGGCCAAGGTGGGACTATCCGATCGGGAGGGGCACTATCCCAGTCAGTTGTCCGGCGGCCAGCAGCAGCGGGTGGCCATCGCCCGGGCCCTGGCCACCGACCCGGAGATCATCTATTTCGATGAACCCACCTCTGCCCTAGATCCGGAGCTAACGGGAGAAGTGCTCTCGGTGATGCGGGATCTGGCGGAGGAGGGGCGCACCATGCTGGTGGTCACTCACGAGATGGGCTTTGCCCGGCATGTGTCCAACCGAGTGGTGTTCATGGCGGATGGGGAAGTGGTGGAGTCCGGCACGTCCCAAGACGTCTTTGATCACCCAAAGCAGGAGCGAACCCAGGCTTTCCTGCGCAGTGTCTACCCAACCGGGATGCCGGCACAGGACCCGGTTAAGCCCCAAAAATATCAAATAATGGAGTGAGATACAATGAGAAAGAAGATTGCGGCGCTGGTTTTGGCGGGCGCCCTGAGCGCCCTGACCCTCACCGGCTGCTCCGGCGGCAGCCAGGACCAGGCGGAGGGGGACCAGCTGGCCCGGATCCAGCAGAGCGGTGAGATCGTCATCGCCCTGGAGGGCACCTGGGCCCCCTGGAGCTACCACGATGAGCAGGACAACCTCACGGGCTACGACGTGGAGGTGGGACGGCTGATTGCCGAACAGCTGGGGGTGGAGGCCACCTTTGTGGAGGGCAGCTGGGACGGCCTGTTCGCCGGACTGGACTCCAGCCGGTATGATATCGTCATCAACGGCGTGGGAGTCACCGAGGAGCGGGCGGAGAAGTACGACTTTTCCACCCCCTATGCCTACAACCGCACGGTGGTGATCGTCCGGGGGGACAACGAGGACATCCAGTCCATGGAGGACCTGGACGGCAAAACCACGGCCAACACCCTGGCTAGTACCTACGCTGCCCTGGCAGAGAGCTATGGCGCTACCAACACCGGTGTGGATGACTTACTCCAGACCATCGAGCTGTTGGAGGCCGGCCGGATCGATGCGACCCTGAACGCGGAAGGGACTTTTGCCTTTTACATGAGCCAGCACCCGGACGCCGACATCAAGGTGGCCGCCTATGCCGACCAGACCGAGGAGATTGCCATTCCCTTCCGCAAAGGAGAGGACTCGGCCAGCCTGAGGGAAGCGGTGAATCAGGCCCTGGCTGAACTGAGTCAGTCTGGACAGCTGGCCGAGCTGTCCCAACGATTCTTCGGCATCGATATTTCCCAGGAACAGTAACGCATCGGCGACATGCTGGCTGGGCGGAAGAAAGGCGGAAGCGGTATGTGGAAAGATCCGTTGTCACCAGAGTCGGTGGAGCAGAATCTGAAAGACGCGGGTTGCCCCGGGAACTTTGTGGAGCGGTTCCTGGCTTGCTATGGTGACTGCACACCGGAAGAGCAGCTCCAACTGCTCTACGAACAGCGCAAAGAGCTGCTGCGACAGGTCCATGACTGCCAGAAAAAACTGGACTGTCTGGACTATCTGCGGGATCAGATTCGGAAGTGTGAAGCCAGTCGGGAAAAGAAAAACGGCGGCAGGCCTGAAAAGGAAGGATAGGCATAAAAGAGCCGCCCCTCGGTGAAAATCAGAACAGATGAAAAGCATCCCCACGGCCTGCCGTGGGGATGCTGCTATATGCTTTCGTTCAATCCAGATATCCGGGCCGGACCTTCAGCTCGAAGCGGGCTTCCACCTGGTGGAGCTGCTCGTCGGTAATGACCTGCTTCCAGGGCAAATGGGCAATTTTCATGTAAATTCCTGCCCCCTTTTCCGCCGTTTCAATCAGACCGAAAGCCTCGTCCAGATTGGTTCCTGCGGCGTAAATGCCATGGTGAGCCCACACCACTAGGCGAGACAGGCGCATCTTTTCTGCGGTGGCCCGGCCGATCTCCTGGGTACCGCATACCATCCAGGGAAGCACGCCCAAACCGTCGGGGAATACCATGATGCACTCGGTACACATCCGCCATAGTGTGCGGGTGAAGGCCCGCTCGTCCAGGTCGTGGACAAAGGTCATGGCCAGCAGGTTGTCCGGATGGCAGTGGGTGACCACCCGGTGGGAGGGATCTATCTCCAGCCGAACCATGTGGCTCATCAGGTGGGCGGGAAGCTCACTGGTAAAACTGCCCCCATCGGAGTAGCCCCACAGGAGCTGGGCGGCATCGCCATTGCCATTCAGCCGAATGATGCCCAGGTTGGCCTCCGGGTCGTCCATGATGTTTTTAAAGTATTTCCCAGTTCCCGTGACCAAGAAACAGCGTCCGCCCAAGGTAGGCGCCCGAAAGCCTATGGGAATTTCCCGCAGGACCCGATCTGGGTCCAGATACGTTCCCACTTCCTCCTCGTCCAGCAGCAGGCTGATGTTGCCGCCGTTGCGCTCATCCCAGCCCAGCCGATACATATTGGAGGCAGTCCGGACTAGCTCCCGCAGAAAAGGTGCGGTGAGAATATCTTTCATATCAGAAGGCTCCTCTCTGCGGATGACAGGGAAACAGGCAGCAACAGATTAGGTGCACAGGTCGATGATGATATGGGTGAACAGCTTGGCGGACAGCATCAGATCGCTGATCCGCACCCGCTCGTCCGCACCGTGGGCGTGGGGTTCAAAACCGGGCAGAGTGCAGCCAAAGGCTACACCGCCGGGGATATCGTGGACGTAGGTGCCGCCGCCGGTGGACAGGCACTCACCCTTCAGCCCAGAGTATTCCTCATAGCGCTGGAGCAAAAGTTGGACGAAGGAACTGTCGGCGGGGGTGTGGTGAGGCTGATCCTGTTCCCCCTCAAAGGTAAAGCCGCGTGCCTCAAAGGCGGCTTTGGCAACCTGCAAACAATTTTCCTCGGTGGCGCATAGGGGAACCCGGCTGTCAAACCGGCCCTCCAGGCCGGTGTCTGTTACCTCCAACAGGGTGAATGCCACCGTGAGAGGGCCAGCCACCGGCTCCTCCTGGGCAATGCCCAACGCTCGGCCAAGGTAATCGCCATGGGGGAGCAAGGTATTCAGATCTTTAAGGGCCTCCTTGCATGGCCCATCCGCCAAGGGCAGGGCGCAAAGCAGGGAAAGCAGACCGGTGATGGCGTTGTTTCCCCCATCCGGCCAGGCGGCGTGAGAGCCTTCGCCCTTGGCTCGGATCACGGTAAGGCCGTCTTCATGGGCAAAAGTGAACATGATGCCGGTGCGGGCGGTGATATCCCGGGCGTAGGGCTGGATATCATACATGGTCAGGCCTTCCACGGCTGCCGAGGCATCCCCAGGCAGCACGTTGATGCGAAAGCCGCCGTGGAGCCAGCGCAAGCGGGGCAGTTGTTCTTGGGCTGGCCAGGACTTGGAGAAAGCGGGTTTGAAGCCGCCCTTTTCTGTGTTAATGACCGGGAAACCAGCATCGGGGGAAAAGGTGGCGGGGGCATAGGGATTGCGGGCAAAATACCAGGCAATATCACCGGAGCCGGACTCCTCATTGGTGCCCAGAATCAGCCGACAGTTGGACTTCAGGGGAACACCAAGGTCTTTGACCGCCTTCATTGCCAGCAGGCAGGCAGCGGCGGGCCCTTTGTCGTCGTCAGTGCCTCGACCAAAGATCATACCATCCACCACTTTGGGAGAGTAGGGGGGGGTAACGGTCCATCCTTCGCCAGGGGCGACTACGTCCAAATGGCATAGCAGGTGCAGGGCGTCGCTTTGACCGTTCAGGTCAACGGTACCTACGTAACCCTCGTGGTTTTGGGCAGTAAGACCCCACTGCCTGGCAATGGACAGGGCTTCCTCCAGCGCCGCCGCCGGGCCAGGGCCAAAGGGAGCTCCAGGTGCGGGTTCCCCCTCCACGCTGTCAATGGACACCAGGCGGCTCGCGGTGTCAACTAGCAGCTGTTTTTTGTCGGAAAAATAAGCTTCGATCTGTTCCTTGTACATGGGTTCATATCTCCTTCGGAAGGGATCAGGACGCAAGGGGATGGGACTTGCTCAGTCCCATCTGGCAAGAGGATCTTGCACCTCCATTGTATCGGCTTGCCATGCAAAAAGCAAGGGGAAAAGGGAGAAAAAACGGGCGAAAGGAAAATTATTCCTCCCTGTTGGTTTCGGTGATTTCCCCCAAATATTTGTAGATGGTGTAACGGGATACCCCAAGATGTTTGGCCACATAGGGCACCGACTTCCGGTAAGAAAAGGCATTGCGCTGCTCCAGCATGGTCACCAGCCGCATCCGGTCCTTCTTGGTCAGGGCCTCCACCGGTTTGCCGAGACTGGCCAGGCAGTGGTCAAACAGGTCGGCCAGCTGACGGGAATCTCCCTCCTGCCACAGAGCGGATTGCAGGTCGGACTGGGCGCTCATCAGGTCCACCAGAATGCGGTTGGCGAACACCAGGGAGGTATAGTCGAAGTTGATGCCCAGAGCCAGGTTGTAGTCCTCCCCGATCATGTGGAAGGTGGAGGACTTGGTTTGGCGGCCATCCGGGGTGGTGGCGGCCAGGTTGACCTGGTCGGTGGTGGAGGCCTGCTCGTCCAGCTCCAGGCCGATGCCCATAATGTCCATGGTGGAACCTACCTCCCGGCCGGAGACGTGACCGTTGTAGATGGACAGAATGGGATGGGTGGGCACCCCCATATCGTGGACGAGGGTTTCACAGGACGAGCCGAACATCTCGGCGATTCCCTGGGCGGTGCGGTCCAAAAATTCAAAAGCCTGGTCGCGGTTCATAGCCCCACACTCCATTCAACAGTTTGTCAACCCAAGTATAGCGCGTTTCCCGGGAAATGACAAGGAAAAGCTCCCGGGCGGCGGCTGCCGTCCGGGAGCGGGGAGGGGTCACCGTTCCATGAACCGGGCCAGGAAGTCCCGGGTGCGCTGCTGGCTGGGGCTGGAGAACAGCTGCCGGGGGTCCCCCTGCTCGCAGATGACCCCGTCGGCCATGAACACCACATGGCTGGACACGTCGCGGGCGAAGGCCATCTCGTGGGTGACCACCAGCATGGTCATGCCGTTTTGGGCCAGATCCCGCATGACGGCGAGCACCTCCCCCACCATCTCCGGGTCCAGGGCGGAGGTGGGCTCGTCAAAGAGCAGTACCTCCGGCTCCATGGCCAGGGCCCGGGCGATGGCCACCCGCTGCTTCTGGCCGCCGGAGATCTGCCGGGGCTTGGCCTTGATATAGGGGGTCATGCCCACCTGGTCCAGGTACTTCATGGCGTTCTCCCGGGCCTCGGCCTTGCTTTTCTTCAGCACCTTCACCTGGCCCACCACGCAGTTTTCCAGCACCGTCATGTTGTTGAACAGGTTGAAGGACTGGAACACCATACCCACCTTGGAGCGGTAGCGGGAGGGGTTGACCCCCTTACCGGTGACGTCCTGGCCGTGGAAGAGGATCTGGCCGCTGGTGGGGGTCTCCAGCAGGTTGACGCACCGCAGCAGGGTGGACTTGCCCGAGCCGGAGGCACCGATGATGCTGGTCACGTCCCCGGGGCGGACTGTGAAGTCGATGTCACGGAGCACCTCGTGGTCCCCAAAGGACTTGCTGAGATGCCGCACTTCCAGAATGGTTTCGCTCATTACCGTTCCCCCCTGCTTCTGCCGTGCTTTAGTTCCTGGCGCTTGCGCTCCCGCTGTTCCTGGGTGAGCGCCCCCTCCGGGCTGCGCTCGTCAAAGGGGGTGCCCCGGCTGGGATGGCTGTAAGTGCCGGCGGCCATGGTCAGCGCGTCGTCTTGCACCAACTCGTAGCTGCTACTGCCGTCCAGCCATTTCTCCAGCCGCCGCAGCAGGAAGGAGGCGATGAGGGTCATAGTGAGGTAGCCAATCATCTCGATGGCGGCGGATTGGAAATACATGTTGTTGTTGCCTACGATGTTCCGGTGCTGGCCGAAGAACTCGATAAAGCCAATGACGAACATCACCGAGGTGTCCTTGATGTTGATGATGAAGTTGTTGCCGATCTGGGGAAGGATGTTCCGGAAGGCCTGGGGCAGGATGACGCTGGTCATGGTCTGCACATGGGTCATGCCGATGGCCTTGGCCCCCTCGGTCTGGCCGGGGTCGATGGAGATGATGCCACCCCTTACTGACTCGGCCATGTAGGCGCCGGTGTTGATGGACACCACGATAATGGCAGCCAGCCACAGCCCGCTGTTGCCCCGGAACATGATCTGCTGGTCGGTGAAGTAGGGCAGGCCGTAGTAGATGAACACCGCCTGAAGCACCATGGGGGTGCCCCGGAATACCTCTACATAGATGCGCACGATGACCCGGATGAACTTGAGCACAAAGCGCTTGGGGAGAGGATCGTTTTTGGTGTAGGGAATGGTGTTCAGGATGCCGCACAGCAGGCCGATGAGGCAGCCGATGAGGGTGGCCACCACGGCCAGAATCAGGGTGCTTCGGATGCCCACCAGGTACCGGTCCCAGTACTGCATCCAGAGGGCGGCCATGTCCTGACCCAGTTCGATGAATTTATCCATGGGGGAGACGCGCTCCTTTCTGACACAAGGCCCTCCACCCGGCGCTCAGGCCGGGTGGAGGGTGTGGAGGGTTGTGAAAGCTCAGATCTCGGGCTGGACGGCGATGGCCTCGGCCATGATGGCGTTGAACTGATCCTCGTTCAGCGCGCCGATGACGGTGTCCAGGGCGTCCTTCAGCTGGGTGTTGCCCTTGACCACGGACATGCCGATGTTCACGTTCTCGGCCCGCTCCTCCTCGCTGGCGAACTGGAAGTCGCCGTCGGTGCCGGAGAAGTTCAGGATGACCAGATTGTCGTTCTTGGCCACGGCGGCGGTGGCGGTGGGCATGTCGGTGCAGATGAAGTCCACGGTGCCGCTCTCCAGGGCCATGATCATGGCCGGAGCGGTGTCCGCGGGGGACTGGATCTGGGCGTCGGGGATCTGGGGCAGGCAGGTGGTGTGCCAGATGGTGCCGGACTGGGAGACACACAGGCCGCCGGCCAGGTCGTCAATGGAGGTGGCGGAGGCGTACTGGCTGTCCTTGGTGG
>CAJLWS010000051.1 GCA_905210385.1 uncultured Eubacteriales bacterium
AGCAGGGCGAACCAGGAGGGGGTGCTGCGGATCTGGATGCAGGCGTAGCAGGCGATGTATACCGCCAGGTTGATGCCGGAGAAGAAGGGGTTCTTCACCTGCAGATCGGAGGTGTAGGGCTGGAACAGGTAGTACATGCCCAGGCAGTGGACGGCGAAGAACACCCCCAGGCACAGGATGGCGGCCAGGAAGATGAGGTACTCCCCGAAGGGCGGCCGCCCTCCGGCGCACAGGGTGAGCACGGTGAACATGACGCACACCGCCCCGGACACCGCCAGATTGACCCCGCACAGCCGGGTGAACCGGAGGAGGAAGTTTTTCAGCACCACGTCCCCCTGGCGGTACCAGGGGTATTTCAGCATGGCCAAATCGCAGTTGTAGAACATGGCTTTGCAGATGCGGGTGCCTACGTTGTTGTCAATGAAGTACAGGAAGAACACGCAGTAGGGCAGGGACAGGGGGACCAGGTCGAACACCTCCGCCGTCTCCTCTCCTCGAAAGAACAGCAGCAGGGCGGCTCCCACCACCGTTGCCCCGGCCAGGATGGCCAGCACGATCTTCAACGGCTTGTAGAGCATCCGGCGGTGGCGGCGGAAGAACAGGGCCTGGAGGTAGGGCCAGCCGGTGAGGCGGGAGTCCCCTTCGGCGGTCAGGTCGCTGTCCTTAAGCTGCACGTCCTTGAACTGGGTGCTGCTGGCCTTCTGCTTGGCCAGCTCGGGGGAGACGGCCTCTGCTTTGCAGGTGTCCAGCACCAGACGGTAATAGTTGGGAAAGCGGACCATGTACACCGCCCCCAGAATGCCCAGCACCGCCAGCACTACCGCTGCCGCCGGGTGGAGCAGCAAGTCCTGGGGCCGGGCCTGGGGCAGGGCCAGCAGGCAGGCGAACGCCCCCGCCATGCCCACCACCACCAGCAGAATGATGTACCAAAGCTTGTGGCCGATGCTCACCCCGGTACGGCTGTATATGGCCAGATGGAAGCCCTCGGCGGCCAGCCGGACCAGGGCCAGTTCCACACTGATGGCCAGGCCCGCCCAGGCTCCCGCCCCCAGCAGGGCGGTGACGATCATGAGCAGGGGGGTAAAGCCGGCAAAGGCGGCCATATGATGGCCCAGGCCGGTGATCATCTGGTAGCGTTTGGCGTTCATGGCCATCATGCGTACGCAGATGTATTTCATTTGGGAGGGGGTCACCGAATAGGGCTGGAGCAGGGTGCCCACCAGAAAGCTGAACCAGAGGAAGAGCCACAGGAAGGGGCCGAGGTTGGCCGGGCTCAGAGCGTCCTGGGTCCCGTCCAGGGCCAGCCAGGCGGCGATGAGCAGCAGCGCTGCCAGGTACAGCACCTTGCCCGCGATGGCTTTCAGGACCCACCATAGGTTTTGCAGGACAAAGAGGGCCATCTTACCTTCCCCGGCGGCGTAGAGCCGGTCGGTAAACAGCCGGCGGATCAGGGGAATGCGGCCCAGCCAGTAGATGAGCTTGTTGCCCCGGAGGCTGGCGTTGACGCGGAAGATGGTCCAGGCGTTGTTAAGCATGCTCCTCCCCCTCGTCCTTCAGGATGTCCACAATGCGCTGCTCAAACTCCGGGGTGTGGATGAGGGCGGGGTCCACCCCCTCCAGCAGGCCGTGGTTGAGCACCACGATCTCGTCGCACAGGTCGGTGGCCAGCTGGAGAATGTGAGTGGAGAAGATGAGGATGTGCTCGTCCTTCATCTCCCGCAGCAGGTTCTTCATCTCCAGGGCGGCCACCACGTCAAAGGAGGTCAGCGGCTCGTCCAGCAGGATCACCGGCGGGCGGCCGATGAGGAAGCACAGCATCTGCACCTTGTTCTTCATGCCGTGGGAATACCCCCGCATGAGCCGGTGGCGGTCGTCCGGGTCGATGCCCACCAGGGCCAGCCAGTCGTCCGGGGTGCGCCCGGTGTTGCCCGGGTCGCCGGTGATCTCCAGGAAGAACTTGACGAACTCGTAGCCGGTGAGAAACTCCGGCACCACCGGGGTGGACAGCACATAGCCGATATCCCCCTGGCCCAGAGCGCGGGGCGGATTGCCGCCCGCGGCCAGTTCCACTGTGCCGCTGTCCGGGGGATACTCGGCGGACAGGCAGTTGAACAGGGTGGTCTTGCCGGCGCCGTTGCGGCCTAAAAGGCCGTAGATGCCCTCTTTGGCAAAAGTGTAGCTGGCTCCCTTGAGCACCTGCTTGGTGCCGAAGGACTTCACCAGATCCTGAACAATGAGCTTCATAACGGGTCCTCCTTGCCCCGGCGGGGCGGGAAATGTCTGTCTCAGGGTAGCGTATCGCCCCGCCCCTGTCAAGCGGACGGGGGTTAAGATTTCATGAAGATTTGTCCTTCAGCGCTGGAACATGATCTTCTCGCTGTTGAACATCCGGGTTAGTCCCCACACCCCAATGGCGGTATACGCCAGATTGGAGACCACAGTGATGAGCAGATAGGTCCAGTTCAGCTCCAGGGCGAAGATGCCCACCATGGCCTGGACGCTGCTGTAGAAGGGGATAAAGTAGGCCCACAGGTGGGTGTTGGCCCCGCCGCCGAACATGGCGGTGACTCCTACCACCATGGCCAGGATCATCAGGGGGGTGACGTAGGTCTGGGCCTCCTTAATGGTTTTGGCGAAGGCGGAAATCAGGGAGATGCAGGCCACCAGGAAGAGCACCGTGGACAGGATGACCAGGCACAGGGCCAGGTAGTGGACGGGGGAATAGGCGGCCCCCAGATCCCCTTCCATCTGCATGAGGGTGGGCATGGACAGCAGGGTGCCGATGGTGCTGGAAATCCCGGAGAGCAGGGCGATGATGGACAGCGCGCAGATTTTGCCCAAGGCCAGGTCGCTGCGCTTCAGGGGGGTGATGAGCAAGGTGGCGATGGTGCCCCGCTCCTTTTCCCCGGCGATGGACTCCGGCGCGGCGGACATACAGCCGGAGAACAGGAAGATCATCAGCAGCATGGGCATCATGGACGACATCAGGGTGCCGGCGGTGTCCGCCTCGGTAGCCAGATCGTAGCTCCCGGCGCCGGGGTTGACGTCAAACTTGTTGGCCAGGGAGGATTCGTATCCCTCCAGCAGGGCGGACATCATCTCATAGGCCGTGGCCGAGTCCACACTGGCGGAGTTGTAGTACAGCTCCACCGCCGGGGCGGAGGCGCCGGAGGCCACGTCGTAGGAGGCCACCTGGCTGTCAAAATCCTCCGGAAACACCGCCAGCAGATCCAGCTCCTGCCCCTCGATCAGGGCCTTGGCCCCGTCCGGATCCTGGGTGGCTTCCAGGGTGAGGCCGCCCTGTCCGGCCAGGGTGGATATGGAACCGGGAAGGTTGACCGCCTGCATGGAAGGGGTGAAGTCCTCGTCCACCGAGAACTGGTTTGCCAGGGCGGAGCCCATGAAGGTGTACACCGCGAAGATGAGCACGCCGGGCAGCAGGATGGCGGCCAGGGCAGTGCGTTTATCCCCGAAGAAGCGGGCCAGCTCCTTGCGAAAAATGGTGAACATTCCGTTTTTCATGTGTCCTTCCCCATCCTTTCCACATAGAGATCAAAGAAGCGGTCCTCCAGACTCTTGCCCCGGCACACCTCATCCAGGGTGCCGCACAGAGCCATAGAACCGTCTATGATGACCCCAACCCGGTCGCACAGCTTTTCCACCAGGGAGAAGATATGGGTGGACACCAGGATGGTCTTACCTTGGGCGCGCAGCTCCTGGAGGAAATCGGTGACCACTTTGGCGGTGATCACGTCCAGGCCGTTGGTGGGCTCGTCAAAGATGATGATGTCCGGGTCGTGGACGATGGAGATGACCAAGGACACCTTCTGCTTCATGCCGGTGGACAGGTCGGCCACCTTCACTTCAGCGAACTGGTCGATGCCGAAGCGGGAGAAGAGCTCCGTCTTCCGGGCCTTGCGCACCTCGTCCGGGACTTGGTGCAGGTCGGAGAAGAAGTCGTAGAGGTAGTTGGGGGTGAAGAAGTCCTCCAGCTTCAGCTCGCTGGTGAGAAAGCCGATGCGCGCCCGCACCCGCTCCGGCTCGGTGACGATGCTGGCCCCGTCCACCAGGGCGTCTCCCTCGTCGGGCTTGATCAGGGTAGCCAGCATGCGCAGGGTGGTAGTTTTGCCCGCCCCGTTGGGACCCAAAAGGCCGAAGATCTCCCCCCGGCGGGCGGTGAAGGACAGGTGGTCCACTGCCACTTTGACCTTTTGCTTGGTTCTTTCGATCTTCTGCTGCTTGGCGGACAGCCGAAAGGTCTTGCGCAGACCCTGGACGTCCAGAATGAGGTCAGACATTGGGATCAGACTCCTTTTCAGAGGATGAGAGGAACAAACGGGCCAAGCCTTTTCGAGTGAGCAGGCAGGCCGTAATGCCGACGAAGAGCAGGACGGCAATCACCAGCAGGCCGTCGGCCTGAGCCAGTTGGGGCAGGGAGAGGACCTGGCCGATGGCGTTGAAGACAATATGGGTGAGGATGCTTGGGAGGATGGAGCCGGTCCGCCAGGCCATGATGCCTAGCACCATCCCAAGGACAAAGGCGTAACCCATCCATACCGGCTGGCCGTGGCACAGGGCAAACAGCAGGGCAGAGAGCACTACTGCCGGCCAGCCGGGCAGGGCGTGGGCCAGCCGGGACTGAATCAGTCCCCGGAAGATCACTTCCTCCACCACAGGGGCGGCCAGAGCCACAGACAGGAAGGGGAGCAGTCCGGTATCGTTCAGGGCCGCGGAGGCTTGGGCATAGTCTGCCATCCAGGCGGCGGGCAGCAGGGAGAGTACCAGAGTTACCACTCCATAGAGCACGGGGGCGATGGAGACGGCTCCCGCTGCAGTCAGGGGCGGGATAGGTTGCAGCTGGAACTCCCGCAGGGGATTCTTCCTCCGCAGGGGGAAGAAGAGCAGCAGGAATACCAGGGTAAATAGGTTGGAGGCCAGGGTTATCGGGGTGACGTATGCCATGAGTACCTCTAACATCTGGAACAGGTCCAGTGACCCGGTCTCCACGATGACGGTGAGGGCGGCGGCGATGGAGAAACCGGTGGAGACCAGCGCCTGACTGCCCAGGAACAGGGCCAGATAGGCGATGGCCTTACCCAACGAGGCCAGAATCTGAATTGCGCGGTTGGAGTGACTCTCGTTCATGTCAGGCAACCTCCCATTACAGTAGATTGGCCCCGGGGGCGGACAGCTTGACGGCCCAGTAGCTGTACACGCACTGGCTGACCCCCCAGATGAGGCATATCGCCAGGATGGGCAGCAGTCCGGTGTTCAGGAACAGGGCGGACAGGGAGAAGATGAGCCACAGGGTCACACACACTTTGGTGACGGCGGAATAAGCCTTGTAGGCGCACTGGCCGATGATGAGCTTTTCTGCCTCGTCGCAGCTCTCAAACCATTTTTTCTGGAACTGCATGTCGTAGATGGATCCCTTTTTTTCCGGGGCCATGCGCTTGCTTAGGTCCACGATGCGCTGCTGGATCAGGATGGCCTCCATCATGGAGGCGATGAAAAAGACGGGTACCCCCAGCAGCCCCACAAGGTGGAACGCTTCCCCGCCCATGAGGGGGGCGGCGTAGGAGGCGCCCATGAGGAACATGGAGGCCAGGCAGAACATGCCCACCATCCACATCAGGATGGACAGGTCGCGGTCGATCCGGCTGGGCACCGCCTCGTCCTCCCCATCCCACTGGGCGAACTGACGTTTCGAGCGCAGATAGTAGGGGACGCACACCAGGGGCTGGAGTATGGCGCAGGCCAGCAGCAGCCAGGGGGCGACGTACAGGGAGAAAGACGCTCCCACTTGCTCCAGGATCCCGGCCAGCCCGTCCAGGCCAAAGGAGGCGGCGCAGTAGCCGAACACCCCGCCCACTAAGGCGGCGCAGAAGATAATGAGCAGAAATTTGGGCAGGGCCTTCCGGTTGGCCTGCCGGATGGCGTCGTCAGCTTTCCTCATGGGGACCGTCCTCCTCCAGAATGAAAATGTCCTCCACCCGGGCGTGGCAGATCTTGGCCAGCTTGAGGGCCAGGGTAACCGACGGGGAGTAGTCCCCCCGCTCAATGAGGCTGATGGTCTGGCGGGACACTCCCGCCAGGTGACCCAGCTCCTGCTGGTTCACATTCAGCGCTGCCCGGTACTCTTTCAAGCGGTTTCTCAGCGGCATTTTCTCATCCCTTTCCCTCCCGGTCGTCCTCATCCCGGCCCTGCTTTCCCAGCGACCAGAAGATGAGGAACATAGCAATTATGGCGAGCCAGACGGCGACGGGCATATGGCTCCCTCCTCTTGACAGCCATTTTTGTCATATTGACAATTATACTTGTCAATATGCAATATATCATTGTCAAAGGCCTTTGTCAATAGGGGTTCCGCAAAAAGCGGGAAAAGATTGGGAAAAGGAGTTGGGGGCGAGAAATTTGGGGAAAGGGGTTGCCAGGAGGGCGGATATTATGTAAAATGAGGAGACGTTATCCACCCCACAGCGATGAAAAGGAGACAACCATGAGAAAAAGAACGCTTGCATGCCTGCTGGTGGCTGCTCTGACGGCAGCTATGTTGGTGCTGCCTGGCGCGGGCGCGCAGCCCCATCGAGAGATGAATTTTACCGATGTCTCTCAGGAAAATTGGTACTATGATTATGTGAAGGATTTGTATGAAGCGGGTATCATTGACGGCTATGGAAATGGCATTTTTGCCGGTGATCTCACCGTGACCTGGGGGCAGGCGTTCAAGCTGATTACGCTGGCGATTGGATGCCAGACCCCAGACCCGGTAGCGGGAGAGAGCTGGGCCTATCCTTATATTGAGCTGGCCATTGATAACCGGCTGGTGTATTCCTTTGATGAGGAATATTTATCTGACAGTCCTACCCGCCTGCAGATAGCCCATATGGTGGCCCGGGCGCTGGATCTGTTGAGCATTCCCCAGGGAGATACTCCCTTCACCGACTGTGATGACGGCTATGTAACCCATCTGTACGAGAAGGGAATTCTGCGCGGGGCGGGGAATGGCACCTTCGCGCCGGACTCACCTATCACCCGGGCGGAGATCACCACCATCATCTGGCGGATGTACCACCTGGACGTGACGGAGGGCACCTTCCGCCACAGCAACTACTGGGTGGAGCCATTTGGGGCGGACCAGGTGGCCCCCTTCGGCTATGACACGGCGCAGTTTACCCTGGATGAGAACGGCTTCGTGACCTACGGGGACGACCCGGAGGCCTATGAGGTGGGGGTGGACGTGTCCGAGCACCAGGGGGAGATCGACTGGCAGGCGGTAGCCGACGCAGGGGTGGACTTCGCCATCATCCGTATCGGAGGCCGGCTGATGCAGTCCGGCGGGCTGTATGAGGACGCCTATTTCCGGGCCAATCTGGAGGGGGCCAAGGCCGCCGGCCTGAAGGTGGGGGTGTACTTTTTCTCCCAGGCTATCAACGCGGAAGAGGGCCTGGAAGAGGCGGAATTTGTGCTGGATCTGCTGGATGGGGCCGAGCTGGACTACCCGGTGATCTGCGACTGGGAGTACCTGGGGGGCAGCACCGCCCGCACCTACGGGGTGGAGCCGGCGGATATCACTGCTGGGATCGGCGCCTTTTGCTCCCGGGTGGAGGAGGAGGGCTACCAGGCGGGGCTGTACTTCAACGCCTACTGCGGCTACATCAAGATGGACCTGCGGGAGCTGACGGACTATGACTTCTGGTATGCCCAGTACAGCGACGTCCCCAGCTACCGCTATCACTTCCAGATGTGGCAGTACTCCAGCAGCGGGCAGGTGGACGGCATCGACAGCGATGTGGACCTCAATCTCTGCCTGATGCCCTACGGAACATAACAAACGGGCCTCTCCCCATCGGGAGAGGCCCATTTTCTATCGTTACTTTCTGTATTCGAACTCCAGGTTGTACAGGCACACCAGGTCCCCGTCCTGGACACCCTGCGCCTCCATCTGCTGGTAGGCCCCGGCCTCCCGCAGCCGCTTGTCAAACCAGTTGCGGCTCTCGTAGTCGGAGAAGTTGACGTTGGCCATGAGCTGGCGCAGCCAGGTGCCGTCCACCAGCCAGGTGCCGTCCTCGTCCCGGGTGATCTCCAGAGGGGCGGAGGTGTCCACCTGGGGGGGACGCTCCACGTAGGTGGGCTCATACACCAGAATGGGGGGCAGCTGGGCTAGCAGGGCGGCGGCGGCGTACATCAGCTCCCGGGTGCCCTGCTGGGCGGCGGCGGAGATCTCGTACAGGGGGCAGCCTTTGGCCTCCACATGGGCGCGCAGCTTGTCCAGCAGGGCGGGATCCTCCATGATGTCCACCTTGTTGGCGGCCACCAGCATGGTGCGGCTGGCCAGCTCCGGGGACCAGCGCTCCAGCTCGGCGCAGATGGCGTCAAAGTCGGCCACCGGGTCCCGGCCCTCGCTGCCGGACACGTCCACCACGTGGATGAGCAGGCGGCAGCGGTCGATGTGGCGCAGAAAGTCGTGGCCCAGGCCGGCGCCGTCGGCAGCCCCCTCAATGATACCGGGAATGTCGGCCAGCACGAAGGAGTGCCCGTCCTCCATGGGCACCACCCCCAGGTTGGGGGACAAAGTGGTAAAGTGGTAGTTGGCGATCTTGGGCTGGGCCCGGGTGACCACGCTGAGCAGGGTGGACTTGCCCACGTTGGGGAAGCCCACCAGTCCCACGTCGGCCAGCAGCTTCAGCTCCAGCAGGACCTCCCGGCTCTGGCCGGGCAGGCCGGCCTTGGCAAACCGGGGGACCTGCCGG
>CAJLWS010000052.1 GCA_905210385.1 uncultured Eubacteriales bacterium
TGGCGGCGGTGCCGTCAGAGGACTCGATGGCCAGGGCATCGGCGATGCTCATGCCGGCGCCCATGGCGTAGTTGCCGTTGATGACGGCCATATCCACGTCGGCCAGGCGGGTGGGGATCTGAGCGGCCTCCAGCTCCACAAACTCCAGGTTCTTGGGATTGTCCACGATGTCCAGCACAGTGGCGTTGATGCCGGCGCCCTCCGCCAGGGTGAGCAGCCCCTCCTGCTCCAGCAGCAGCAGGGCGCGGGCCTCGTTGGTGGTGTCGTTGGGCACGGCGATCTGGGCCCCGTCGGGCAGAGCGTCAATGGAGTCGGTCTTGCCGGCGTACAGGCCCAGCGGCTCATAGTGGATCTCGCCCACGCTCACCAGATGGGTGCCGTTGTCGGCGTTGTAGCCGTTCATGTAGGTGATGTGCTGGAAGTAGTTGGCGTCCAGAGAGCCGTCCTCCACGCCGTCGTTGGGGGTGTTGTAGTCGTTGATGGTCTCAATCTCCAGGGTGATGCCCTGCTCGGCCAGCACGTCCACCACCTGCTCCAGGATCTGCACGTGGGGGGCGGGGGTGGCGCCCACACGGATGGTGACGTTCTCCGCGGGGGCGGAAGCCTGGGTGCCGGCATCGCTGTTGGCGGGGGCCTGGGAGTTGCCGCCGGAGGGCTGGTTGTCGGCGCCGCAGCCGGCCAGCAGGGACAGGCTGACCGCGCAGGCCAGCGCCAGGGCAAAGATCTTCTTTTTCATAGCTCTATTCTCCTTCATCAGAAAATTGGGATGACATCCTGTATTGTGAACCACGCAGGCGTGGGATTCACCAACCATATGGGACAAGGGCTTCCAAAAAACAAAAACGCCCTTGACCGATGTCAAGGACGAGAGCCTTCGCTTCGTGGTACCACCTTGCTTCACCCGTGCCTCACGGCAGGGGCCTTGGGGAGTGCGGGATCAGGGATCCGATACTCCTGCGCTGTGACGGGCGCCCCCGTCGCGGCCTCAAGGGTTTCCCCGTCGCCCGCGCAGCTCCGAGACCATGTTCGGCGGAACCTTCGGTGCCCGTTTTCAGCTGCCCGGGCTCTCTGTGACCTATCTTTCCGCGTACTCTTCTCTTCATTGCCTTTGGTAGAGCATATTCAGTTGGGTTGCATTTAGTTTAACCGATCAAAGCGCCGGTGTCAATACAGCACCCTGCACAGAGAAGGGGCAGACAAAGACGCCCGCTTTGTCTGCCCCGTGCATTTTCAGCCGATCCCGGCCTTGTCTGCCTTATGTCTTTTCGCCTTAGGCGTGGCCTTGGTAATCCGGTGATCCAGCCGGTTGGCCACCCGGGTGCCGATGGACTGGATGATCTGCACCAGGACAATCAGCAGGATCACCGTGACATAGAGGATCAGATCCATCCGCCGCTGATAGCCATTGTTGATGGCCAGGGTGCCCAGCCCGCCGCCGCCGATGGTGGCGGACATGGCGCCATAGCTGAGGATGGTGATGGTGGCGGTGGTGAGGCCGGTGATCAGAGAGGGCAGGGCCTCGGGAAGCATCACCTTGCGCACGATCTGGAAGGGGGTGCAGCCCATGGCCTTGGCCGCCTCGATGACGCCGGCGTCAGACTCCCGCAGGGAGCCCTCCACCAGCCGGGCCACAAAGGGGGCGGAGGCCACCACCAGGGGGATGATGGCCGCGTCTGTCCCGATGCTGGTGTGGAGAATCAGCCGGGACAGGGGAATCACCAGGATCATCAGGATCAGGAAGGGGATGGAACGCAGGATGTTGATGACGAAATTCAGCACGCGCATCAGCCCCCGGGGCAGGGGGCGAATCCCATCCGGCTCCCCGGTCACCAGAATGATGCCCAGGGGTAGGCCAATCACATAGGCAAAGACGGTGGCCAGCACGGTGGAGTAGACCGTCTCCCAAATGTTCTCCAGCAGGGCCGCCTGAAGATAGGCCAGCTGCTGGCTCACCGGCGTGTTGCCGAAAAAGGTCCCGAACAATTCATCCATGGTAGTCCCGCACCTCCTCCACCGTGATGTTGGGCTGGCTCTTGATGTAGTGCATCGCCTTGGCGATCTGCTCCGGGTCGTCGGGCAGGCCCAGCAGCATGGTGCCGAAGGCCTGGCCGTTGACGTTCCGGGTGTCCGCCCCCAGGATGTTGGCCTTCACCCCGCAGTCGATGGCCAGGGAGGCGATGAGGGGGTCGTAGGACGTGCCGCCGTTGAAAGCGATGCGGATGACGTTGGCCGCGGGCAGCTGGTCGAGGATCACCCCGTCGGGGTAGACCAGCCGGCGGCCCGCCTCTGTCTGGGGGTTGGAAAAGACCTGCTCCACCGTCCCCGTCTCCTGGAGCACCCCGTGGTCCAGGATGGCCACGTGGGAGCAGATCTCCTCCACCACCGCCATCTCGTGGGTGATGACCACCACGGTAATGCCCAGCCGCCGATTGATGTCCTTGATCAGGCGCAGGATATCCCGGGTGGTCTTGGGGTCCAGGGCGGAGGTGGCCTCGTCGCACAGCAGGATCTTGGGGTTGGAGGCCAGGGCCCGGGCGATGGCGATACGCTGCTTCTGCCCGCCGGACAGCTGGGCGGGGTAGGCGTCCGCCTTGTCGGGCAGGCCCACAATGTCCAGGTACTCCAGCGCCCGCTTGCGGGCCTCGTCCTTCTTTACCCCGGCGATCTCCATGGGGAAGCAGATGTTCTTCAGGCAGGTGCGCTGCATGAGCAGGTTGAATTGCTGGAAAATCATAGCAATGGACCGGCGCTGGAGGATGAGCTCCTTCTCCGGCAGGGCGCACAGGTCCTTGCCGTCGATGAGCACCTGGCCCTGGGTGGGCCGCTCCAGCAGGTTGATGCACCGCACTAAGGTGGACTTGCCCGCGCCGGACATGCCTACAATGCCGAACACATCCCCGTCCTGGATGGTCAGGTTGATGTCGCTGAGCGCGCGCAGCTCCCCGTCTGCGGTGGGGAATACCTTGGAAACCTGTCTCAATTCAATCATAGGCGCACCTCTTTCACCGGATCGTTCCGACAGTGGGTCAATTTTATGCCAAATCCATGGCAGTGTCAAGCCCCGGGGGCTGCCCATGGGGAAAGCCCGCCGGGGTTTTCCCCGCGGCGGGCTGCTCTGTCCTGTGTTTGGACGCCCCAGGGCCTCCTCAGGCCAGGGGCAGGCGCACCGTGATGGTGGTGCCGGACCCCACCACACTGACCAAGGTGATTTTGCCGCCGTACAGGGCTACGATATGCTTGACGATGGCCAGGCCCAGGCCCGTTCCGCCCGCGGCCCGGCTGCGCCCCTTATCCACCCGGTAGAACCGCTCAAATACCCGGCTCTGGCTCTCCTGTGGAATGCCGATACCGGTGTCGGCCACGGTGAAGACTGCGTCTTTTCCCTCCCGGGCAAGAGTAACGGACACCCGGCCGCCGGGCTTGTTGTACTTGACGGCATTCTCCATCAGGTTCAACGCCACCTCCTTGAAACGGTCAGCACTGATGGCCCCATTCACTTCTGAACCTGACACCGAAAGCGCCACACCGGCCTGCTGGGCAACAGGCTCCAGGAATTTCTCAGTCTCCCGTGCCACCTCGGTCAGGTTGCACTGCTCTCCAGGCAGGGCCCCTGCAACTGTCTCAAGCTCTGTCACCTGGAGAATGTCGTCCACCAGCTTGGTCAGTCGGTCCACCTCTACCGAGATCATAGCCAAAAATCGCTTCTGATCCTCCGGGTCTTTCACCAGCCCCGAGGCCATCATATCCGTGAATCCCT
Source organism: uncultured Eubacteriales bacterium (assembly GCA_905210385.1). Classification (GTDB taxonomy): domain Bacteria; phylum Bacillota; class Clostridia; order Oscillospirales; family Oscillospiraceae; genus Enterenecus. Next base: position 3,758 of record CAJLWS010000052.1, read on the forward strand.
TGATCGAAGTCAAGGGTGTCTTCAGTTCATGGGTCACATTAGCAGTGAACTCACTGCGGGCAGACTGGAGGGTTTCATCCACCTGACGTACAGCTACCTCCGCCTCCTCCACCGGTTTGGCAGTGTCCACCGCCAGCTTCCGGGCCAAAACCAGGGCCAGGACCAGCGCGAGAACCCCAGCGATGACAAAGGCAACCACCCCCTGGAGCACCAGGGCGTTGACGGAGGAGACGGCCTCCGCCGCCCGGCCCACGATGCCATCCGCGAACCGGTAGGCCACATAGACCGTGGTGATCCCCGTGGTAGCCGACCGGCGCACGTCACTGCCCCAGCCCTCGGCCTGAGCCTGTTCCACCTCGGGCCGGCTGGAGTGGTCCTCCTCCGTGTCTGCGTCGGTGTCCCCGAGCACCGTTCCATCCGGAGCGATGAAGGTCAGGCGAAGCTCTGGTACCGACTGGTCAAACTGGGCCAGCAGGCTGTCTACATCTGTCCCGCCCTCTTCTGCGTCCATCAGGGAGAGCATCTGGGTTAGCGACTGCCTAGTGGCGGCCAGCTCTCGGTCCCGGAAGACCCAGATCCCCACCACTGTGGACACCACCACTGCGGCGGCGGCGATGAGAAAGATGTAAAGGGTCAGTTTGCGCTTCAACTCGGTCTCACCTCATGCCATTTTATAGCCGACGGAACGCACGGTGGTAATATAGCCCTCCCCCAGCTTCTGCCGGAGGGACTTGATGTGCATATCCACCGTCCGGGTCTCGCCCACGAAATTGTAGTCCCACACGGCCGCCAGGATTTCGTCCCGGGTCAGTACGGTGCCCCGGCGACTGACCAGCAGGCGCAATAGCTCGAACTCCTTATAGGTCAGGGAAATTTCCTCATCCCCCCGGCGCACCGTGCGGCCAGCGGGATCGATGACCAGGTCCTCATACACCAGCTGGGGATCTCGCTCCCCCATTCGCCGCAGCACGGCGTTGATGCGGGCCTGAAGCTCCATCACGCCGAAGGGCTTGGTGATATAGTCATCCGCCCCGGCGTCCAGGGCGGTCACTTTGTCCATCTCTGTCTGCCGGGCGGTGAGCATGATGATAGGCAACTTTGCGGTCGTCGGATCCTGACGGAGCCTACGCACGATCTCCAGCCCGTCCATGCCGGGCAGCATCACGTCCAGCAGGGCGATATCGCCCCTAACCTCGTGGGCGAACAGCTCCTCGCCGCTCTCGTAGGCGCGGACCTGGTGGCCCATGGACTTGAAATAGTATTCCAGCATGGTGCGGATGGAGGCGTCGTCCTCCACAATGATAATCTTCAACGGCATGGGCCGTTCCTCCTTCCGGGGCTTTCGCGGTCCCGCGCTCTGCTTCTCCCCATGCGGGCAGAGGGGTCACTGGAGCTGGCCGGTCACGCAGAAGATGGCCCAGTTGGCGATGTTCACCGCGTGGTCGGCAATGCGCTCCAGGTACTTGGCAATGATGATCAGGTCCACCGCCCGGCCAGTGTGGTCCTCCTGGTGGGTGATCCGCTCGGTCAGGTCGTGCTTGATCTTCACAAACAGCTCATCCACCACATCGTCCAGGTTGACCACCGCCTGGGCGGTGGTCTCGTCCCGGTCGGCATAGGCGGCGATGGCCTGGCGAACCATCAGCCCCGCCTGGCGGCTCATGATGGCCAGATCCTCGGGCACCTCCGGCTTCTTGCCGTCGGCGGCCATGAGGATGGATATCTCGGCGATGTTGGCGGCCTGGTCCCCGATGCGCTGCAGGTCGGTGACCATCTTCAGGGCGGCGGAGATGGTGCGCAGGTCCCGGGCCACCGGCTGCTGCCGCATGAGCAGGGACATGCAGCGGTTCTCAATATCCCGCTCCATCTGGTCCATGGATTCCGTCAGCTCCACAGCGGATTTGGCGCTCTCCTCACCCCCCTGAGACAGGGAGGAGGTCACCAGGTCAATGGCATCCTGGGCGGTGCCGGCCATGGCGGTCAGCTCACGGCTCAGCTCCAGCAGTTCCGCGTCAAAGGTTTTTCTCATCGTTCAACTCTCCTTCTCATTGGCCGATTAGCCGAACCGGCCGGTGATATATTCCTCCGTCCGCTTGTCCCGGGGCACGGAGAAAATCTGGTCCGTGTCGCCGTATTCAATCAGCTCACCCAGCAGGAAGAAAGCGCACTTGTCGGAAATACGGGTGGCCTGCTGCATATTGTGTGTCACGATGACGATGGTATAGGTCTTTTTCAGGTCTTCAATCAGCTCTTCAATCTTGGATGTGGAGATGGGGTCCAGGGCGGAAGTGGCCTCGTCCATGAGCAGGATGTCGGGCTCCACGGCCAGGGCCCGGGCAATGCACAGTCTCTGCTGCTGGCCGCCGGACAGACCCAGGGCGGACTTCTTCAACCGGTCCTTCACCTCGTCCCAAATCGCTGCGCCCTGAAGGGAGCGCTCCACGATCTCGTCCAGCTTGGCCTTGTTCTTGATGCCGTGGGTGCGGGGGCCGTAGGCGATGTTGTCGTAGATGGACATGGGGAAGGGATTGGGCTTCTGGAACACCATACCGATCTGCTTGCGCAGCCAGGTCACGTCCACCGAGGGGCCGTAGATATCTTGGCCCCGGTACTGCACCGAGCCGGTGATCTTCACGCCGGGGATCAGGTCGTTCATCCGGTCCAGCGTCTTCAGAAACGTGGACTTGCCGCAGCCAGAGGGGCCGATCAGAGCGGTGACCCGTTTTTCGGGAATGTCAATGCTTACATCTTTCAAAGCCTGCGCGGCACCGTACCAGAGGTCCAGGTGCTGGGCAGAGAGGATCGTCGTTTCATCCATGGTAAGGCTCTCTCCTTACTTTTTCTTTAATTTTTTGCCCACCAGATTGGCGGCCAGGTTGATGACCAGGGTGATGACAATGAGGACCACAGCCACAGAAAAAGCCAGGTCAAAGTCGGCCCGCACCTTGGCGTACACATAGAGGGCCACGCTCAGAGTGGAACCGGATGCGGAGAAAAAGCTCTCTACCCCGTTGCGGAAGAAGTCCTGCATTTGCATGCTCATGCCCACGGTGTAGAGCAGGACAGCGCTCTCGCCCACGATACGGCCGATAGCCAGGATACAGCCGGTGACGATACCGTCGATGGAAGAGGGGAGCACCACGGTGCGGATCATGTGCCACTTGCCGCTGCCCAGGCCCAGGGAGCCCTCCCGGTAGGACTGGGGCACCGTCTTCAGAGACTCCTGGGTGGTGCGGATGACGGTGGGCAGCACCATGATCACCAAAGTGAGGGCGCCGGCAATGAGGGTCTTGCCCAGCCGCAGGGACTCGGCGAAAATCAACACGCCCACCAAGGCGTAGATGATGGAGGGGATGCCGGCCAGGGTCTCGGTGGCAAACTCGATGGCGGATACCAGTTTGTGGTTGGTGGCGTACTCCGTGAGGTAAATGGCGGCGCCTACGCCCAGGGGCAGCACCACGATGAGGGTGGCGATGATGACATAGAGGGTGTTCAGGATGGCAGGGCCGATGCCCTGGATATCTCTGACCACACTCTCCTCAGAGGTCAGAAACTCCCAAGTGAGATTGGGCAGTCCCCGGTACAGGATATAACCCAGCAGGAAGACGAGCAGGGCCACCACGATGGCGGCAGCAATATAGATGAGGGTGCGCATCCCCGTGTTGTAGGCTTTGCGTCTGGCGGACAGCCCCTGATTCATGGCCTGCTGCACGCAGGGGCTCTCATTGGTCTTTTTCATTGCTCTCATCCCTCCTTATTCCGCTTGAGGAACACGTTCAGGATCACATTGATGCACATAATGAACAGGAACAGAACAAGACCAATGGAGAACAGGGCCTGGCGCTGCAGGCCGCTGGAGTAGGCCAGCTCCACCGCGATACCAGTGGTGAGGAAGCGGACGCTGGAAAGCAGATCGGGCATATTGGCCACATTGCCGGCCACCATCATGATGGCCATGGCCTCGCCGATGGCGCGGCCCACCCCCAGCACCACAGCAGCGGCGATGCCGCTCTTGGCCGCCGGGGCGGAGACCCGGAAATAGGTCTCGATGTCGGTGGCCCCAAGGGCCAGGCTGGCCTCCTCATACTCCTTGGGGACCGCATTCAGGGCAGTCTCAGACACAGAGATGATGGAGGGCAGGATCATGATGGCCAGCACCACGATGGCGGCCAGCAGGCTCTCGCCGGCGGCGATGTTGAACATCTCCCGGATGAGGGGGACCAGCACCATCAACCCCACCAGGCCGTAGACGATGGAGGGGATACCCGCCAGCAAGTCTACCACGGGGCGGACAACGTTGGCCACCTTCCGGGGGGCCACTTTGGAGAGGAATATGGCCATAAGGAACCCAATGGGCACGCCGATGACGATGGCCCCGGCGGTACCGTAGACAGAGGTGAGGATCATGGGCAGGATGCCGAACTTAGGCTCCTCTGCCGTGGAGGCCCACTCTGTGCCGAAGAGGAACTCCACCAGTCCGATTTCCCGGATGGCGGGGATGCCAGAGATGATCAGGTAGATGGTGATGACCAGCACAAAGGCGATGGCGATAAAGCCGCAGATGAAGAAGATCAGTTTCATCGCCGACTCCAGCGGGCGCAGGCCCTTGGCTTCGGCCTTTTTCTGAGGAGCCTTTCCCGCAGAAGCATTGCGCAAACTTTGTTCACTCATAAAAAACCAACTTTCTCTCTCAGAGATATATTATATACCAAAACAAGCCTCCCTGTAAAGGCGAGGCTTGTTTTGGACATAACACGTCAGGATGTAACTCAGGCGTTAGGGGACACGCAACCGGCGGCCTCGACCTCATCGGCAGCGTCGGCGCTCATGGCCCAGTCCAGGAAAGCCTGGGCGGCGGGGGACAGCTCAGTGCCCTCCACGGTGACCATGACGAAGGGCCGCTGGATCTCGTAGGTGCCGTCAGCCACGGTGGCCTCGGAGGGAGCC
>CAJLWS010000053.1 GCA_905210385.1 uncultured Eubacteriales bacterium
CAGCCCTGCCGTGGGCTCGTCCAGCACCAGGATGTCCGGGTCGTCCAGCATGGCCTGGGCCAGCAGCAGGCGCTGCTTCATCCCCCCGGACAGGGCCCGGGTGGGCTGCCGCCGGACGCCGTCCAGGGCCAGCAGCCCCAGCAACAGGTCGATCCGTTCCCTGGCCCGGGTGGCGTCCATCCCCCGCAGGGAGGCCATGTAGAACAGGAAGCTCTCGCAGGAGAAGCCGGGATAGAGAGCCTGCTGCTGGGGCATGTAGCCCAGCCGGGCCCGGAACTTACCGCCCATGGCCGCCACGTCCTCCCCGTCCAGCAGAATGCGGCCGGCGTCGGCCCGCAGGTTGCCGGTGAGGATGTTCAGCAGGGTGCTCTTCCCCGCCCCGTTGGGACCCAGCAGGCCATAGATCCCCTCCTCCAGGGTGAAGCTCACCCCCCGCAGGGCCGTCTTGGCTCCATAGCGCTTCTGAATGCCGTCAAACCTCAGCTCCATGTGGCTCCCTCCCCTCAGCCGGTGGACACGATCCGGTCATAGCGCCCGGCGTAGTAGTCCTCCTTGAGGAGCCAGCCGCGTACCACGGGCTCCCCATCGCCGTAGATGCCGTAGAATGCGTCGGCGCACTCCCCGGAGATGGAAAAGGCGACCGAGGATTGGCCTGTTCGATCTTCCAAAAGATAACTCTCGCCCCCCTCCAGGGCAATGGCATAGACCTTCAGCTCCGGATCTCGCACCAGGTAGATGGCAGTGCCGTCCACGATCAGGAAGTTTGTCAGTTTCCCCGGCGCCTGGATCGCCCGGCTCTCCCCGGTAGTCAGATCGTAGATGTGCAGGGTGTCCCCCACGGCGTAGAGGGAGTAGTCCCCATACCGGGTGAGCATCTGGGTGGAGCTGATCCACACGTCCCCCTCCGCCACCACCCGGTAGTCCGACAGGTCAAAGGTGTATACCCGCAGCTGGGCGGTGCCTTCCGCCTCCGCCCGCTCCATCTCCTCCTGGAGATAGCTCCCGTAGTCCCCGCTCGCCCCGGCGAAGATGGTCTCCCCGTCTAAGGGCAGGGTCTCCGCGCTCCCGTCGGACAGGTCTACCCGGACCAGGTTGCGCTCAGACTGGTAGGTCCCATTCTCCATCCAATTGTGGCTCAGCCACAGGTAGGCATAGCCGTGGGCAGCGTAACCGCTTTGATAGTAGTAGAATTCCGACTCCTCCCGGGGAGTGAAGGCGCACAGCACCCGTTTTTCCCGGGTCTGGGGGTCGATCTGACAAATCACAGCCCCGCTGTTTTCCGATGAAAGGACGTACCAGTCGCCGTCATAGGTGAGGAATCCACGCACATCTTCCCCCAGCCAGGCCCCGCAGGTCTCGTCCACATGCATGCAGCCGCTCTGGGCGCACAGAGGGGTGAGCCGCCGGCTCTCCAGGTCATAGTAGCTGAGGATCCGGCTGCCCGGAATGTAGAAGCCCCTCCCATCCTCCGAGGAGTACCAGCTCATATTGGGGAGGGAAAAGGCCCGGTTGTCCTCCGGGGGTGTGACCCCTGCCCCCTGGTAGAGAGTGCCCGTGGGCTCCGGCCCAGCGGGCGTGGGTGGAAGGGTGGGGCTAGATGGGCTACCGCTGGGCGTTTCCGCCGTCTGGAGGCATCCGGCCCCTCCCAGGAGCAGGCAGAGCGTTAAGCCGAACAATCCTACAACGTTCCGCAAGTAAATGCTCATCATCTTCATCTTCCTCCATTTGAGACGTCTGTCTCTTCGCAGCACAAGAGGTTTCACATCTGTATTTTATAGTTTAGCACATAGCGGGCACTTATGGAAGCGTCCGCTATGTGCAACGCTGGTAAAATGATTCTGCCCATATTGCGACGGCTTGTGTTTTTGTAATGTCTCTATCATTAACATGTATTCAGACACTATTTTTGTCACAGGGAAAATGAAAATTGAAAAATTTTTAGATTTGGCGTTACCATTTGGCGCTGTGAAGACATGTATATAGTAGAGGCATCTTTAGATGCCAATCAGAAGAGAATTGAGGTGAGTCCCATGGGTTTATAGAAAAAAGCAATTTTCTATAATCAATGAAAAGGAGCAGTTATGTCTATGAAAACAATAATATTCCGGCTAAGCTGTGCGTTGGGACTCATTTTGTGCCTTGTTGTTAGTGCAGCAGCAATTTCCCAAGGTAAACCTTTTAGCGGTGGCGTAGATGGTGATTATGCTCCAAATAGTGGAGATTTTTGGGTGGACTATTGGCCTACATATTCGAGATCACGATTAACATTCAAGTATTCAATACCAGACACTAGGACTATAACCCTTTACTCCTGGGAGGATCCACCAAAATATCCATCAGTTGATGTAAAAAGCGTAAATCAACAAGGGGGCGCAAATGACTCATTCCATGCATATTCTATAATTACGGATTTGCCTTCACCGATAACAGACCTCGAAAATAACTGGGGATCCTCTGGAAATAATAATGAAGCAGAAGTAACGGCACTTGGGCGGCTAACTGCAAATAAGACATATTCCATGACAACATGTTGGGAAGATAAACGGTCAGGTAACGCCGAGGACAAGGGATCCTGGGTTGTGAATGCAGAATTATCGGTGAAATCTATAACTGGTGAATATAATGTTTTCGACAATCAATATCGTCATTTAGTGAGCGATACGTATACCGAAAATCGTGGGGATATTTAGTACTAAAATTTGCCCTTATGCACAAAAGAGAGGAGTGTTTACATTGGCAAAAAAAGGTAAAAATGGTTTATTCATGGGGGCCCTTTTGTTGTTTAGTATGTCTATGGCACTTTCATCGTATGCAAGCAATTTTTCCACTAGTAGGCCAGAATCACCAACTACAGTTACTGTTAGGCTACAAGACACTGTCAGGGCTATTCAGCAAGCAAATACGGAATTAGAATCGCTTAATGTCCAAGATATCGCGTCAACCATAACGTTTTCTGACTATTTAGACTTTGCAGCATTCCAAGATTATATTCAAACTTATGAAGTCGAAATTGTGCAATTACAGCTTCGTGCACTGTCAGAAAGCGGGGATCGCCTTACCATCTTTACGAAGACATCTGCTGGTCTTGATCAGACCTATGACTTCTTGTATGAACAGGCAGAAACCGATGGCTTCACCATCGTGGGAGTTACAGGGCTCTATGCACTGGTGGATTCAAAGCATCTGTCTGCTATAGCCGAAGATCCAGCAACTTTTTTGATTGATACTACAGGAGATGAATATTTCACCCAAAATTTAAGCGTGGCGAACGTAACAGAAAGAGATGAGGAAGAAATTGGTCGGTCAGTTTCGTTCCCAAGAACACTAACATGGGAGTTGGAAGATGCCGGGGTTCTGAGGCATAATAAATAGTCTCTAATAAAAACTATTCTATTGGTTTTATCAACACCCCCCACCTCTGTCACCTAATATGCACTGAATTTACAGCGTTTTTCATTAAGTATAACCCCAATACAGAAGACCTGAACTACAGACACGCCCAAAATAATACCCGGAGGAACTTATGAATATGAAAAAGTTTCGATTTTTTTGGCTTATTGTGGCAGTTACTATGCTTTTCGGCAATATTACAATCACGTCGGCTTGTACTCCTCCTGCTCCGGGAAGGCAAATTTTCCCAGAGAATACTGTCCAGAATAATTTTACATCTATAGCTTTAGGCTCATCAAATATTAGTCCTTTAGCTACGAATAGAGAATTTAACTTAGACTTTAATAAGTCAAGAATATGGACTTGGGATTTTGTAAATCGAGGCATCATTTTTCTTTATAATGATGTCGAGGTAGAGTATGTTTCAAATACTCCGTCTAATATTGCTGCTCGAGCAACGATTGCAATCCATATTGATTCGGATAAAGATGGTGTCTATGAACCATGTCCTGGCTATGAATTTACATTAAATAGCGGAAGCACCTTGCGAACTAACGTCCCTGACACAAATGATGTAAATAATTATAGATTGGTGTTTGTTAATTTGACATCGGGAGTACAAACTGGCACTTTCCGCATAAAACTATTCTAAAGTGTTCGGGTCGGGAGAAAATAACCCCCCGAATGGCGGTTTTCGACTGACGCTAACAAAAGTAGATGTGCTCCACATAGCCCGATAATTTAGATGACTACGGTTATCACTATATCCATTCGGAGTATAGGTCCTACATACGCTACAGCTCCCACTTTTGAGAAATATTAACGATTATTAGGATGGGACGTAGGCTAACATGCGGAAGACTTCGGAGGTAAAGTTGCATGAAAAGTAATAAAATAATTATATCCGTTTACTCTGTGGTTAATATTGGGATTGCACTGTCCTACTTTTTTATGGATTTTGGAAAAGTAGTCGTACAATGGGGCGCACTCTTTCTGCTTTTCACTTCTACAATCCTCTTAGTTGGTATTATGATTGACAAACGCGGAACTTATGAAGTGGAGAGGGTTGCGATTACCGTCACTATACTGATCCAACTGATTATTGTCCTCTGCTGGCTATCCATTGCCCCAATCCATGTTTCGTTTTTCCGGTTGGTCTTTCACGGAGGGGTTGGTATTTTCGGTATTTTTAGCTTCCTTGTCCTGCAAAAATCACGAGTAAAATCATTGAGAGATAATTGAAAGGAGTGCTTTTTCTTATGGATATTACTCTTGTAAATCGTTTGGCCATGCTTGGCGTCGCATTGATTGGAATTGGAAACACTCTGTATGATCCAAAGCAAAACCCTTATGAAGTGCAGCATCAAGTAGCTATGGATATGAACGATATCATGGAACTAGAACAGAAGATTGAAGAACATAAACGGCGCAATGAATTAGAGTTGTACTATAAAGGTTACAAAATCGTTATTAAACGATGACCATTATAACCAATAATTGGAGACGGGTCCCACACATTTCTTCTCTCAAGATTTGTGTGGGGCCCGCAATCTGATTTTATCGCAACCCTCAAGCGGTAGAGTTTTGGGGCGACACGACCAAATCACTTTCAGTAGGCCGGACACCCATACCCATACACCACCGAGCTGCCTACCGGGTAGCTGTTCTGCCGGCACATGTCCCCGGAGTTGCCCTCCGCGGTGTGGATTTGGCCATTCTCCACCTTCTCCACGATACCTACATGGTCGGGGAGTCCATCTCCCTCCCAGTCGAAGAAGATGATGTCGCCGGGGCGGGGCTCGTAGCTGCCGTCCTGCCAGAGACCCCGACTTTTGAACCAGTTGGAGCCCTGGATGCACCCGGCAAACCGGGGGATCACCCCGATCTCCAGGTAGCCGCACTGCTCGGCGCACCAGCTCACAAAGCAGGCGCACCAGTCCACCCGGCGGTCAAAGCCGTACCAGCTCCAGTAGGGCTGGCCGCCGATGTTCCCCACCTGGGAGAGGGCCACCGCGACGATCTCCCCGTCCCCTCCGGTGATGCCGTAGAGCACCTGGGACCACAGGGCGTTGTTCTCATCAGCCAGCAGCTCCGATAGCTGCTCCCGCTGGTCCTGGTCAAAGCCCAGCTGGTCGGCCATCTCCTGGGCGGTCTTGTGGCTGACGGTGATATACAGATAGGTCTGGGTGACAGTGACCTCCGTCTCCACAATGTTGCCGTTGCCATCATCAGAGGTCTCCATCACCGTCTCCGTCCGGGTGGACGTGCTGGAGGAGATCTCATTCATCTGCCAGAAGATGTCCCGCAGCAGCTCCAGCTTCCCGTCGTCCATGGTGGCCACCTCCTGGGCGTTGTCCGGGTCGGTGGTGGTCTGGACGGCATACACCGCCAACACCTCCTTCCACACGGCCCGTGAGCCGGACATCTCCAGCACATCATAGCTGTGGGAGGCCCTGATCTCATCCAGGCTCTCCTGGTAATCGGCGTTGATCTCCCGCACGGCGGTCTGCATGGTCTGCCCAGTGCCGGAGTCCTCTCCGGAAAAGAAAATCCCAAAGCAGGAGCCGACCACCAGCCCAATCAGGCAGATCACCACGATGACCAGTGCGACGATCCAGCCGCCGGCAGCGATGGCGGCAACCAGCGCCTTGGTGGCCGAAATGATGGCCTTTACCGCCGCAGCCGTGCCCCGGACTGCCGCCTTTGCCGCAACCACCGCAGTCCGGGCCGCCATACGGGCCCCATGGGCAGCGGCTCTGGCCGCCCGCGCCGTGGCCAGGGCGGTCCGCTGGGCAGCATGGGCCGCCTGCCGGCTGGTTTTGATGCCGGCTTTAGCTGTGGTTTTCGCCGTCTTGATGGACTTGCCGGCGGTTTTGATCGTCCCTTTGCCAGCGGACGCAGCCTGCTTGACGGCCTTGCGGCCCTGGTCCGCCGTTTTGACGTTGCCCTTGCCCCGGCCCAGGGCCTTGACGGGCCCACCAGCTTCCTGCCGGGCCGCCTTGGCCGGCTGGGAAACCGCATCCGCCGCCTGCCGCCCACCCCAGCGGGGGATGGACGGCCCGGCCTGCCGAGCCGCCTGTTTCTCTGCCCGTTTTTTCGGCTGTTCCGCCGCCGCCTTCCGTTTCTGGACGGGCTCCTTGACTTTGGAGAGGTTTTCCCCGGTGGCCTGGACCCCCTTGCGGCCCAGCCGGTCAAACTGGTGGGCCGCTTCCTGAGACACCCGGCCCACCCCGGCGGAAAGGCGCTCGGAGCTATACTCACCGGGGGAGCTCTCCTCCCCGTACAGGCTGTGGTCCGCCTTGCCCTTGGTGCGGATCACAGCCTCCTTCATCCGCTGGGCGGCAACGGCGCTCTTGTCCAGCGCCTTGATGTCCTTCACCGTAGATTTTGTCTTGATCCCCTTGCCCACTGGTTTCACCTCCTTTCCAGGGCAGGGACGCCCTCATCCATCCACCCGCTTGGCCACAACCACCATCCGTCCGTTGTCCTGGGAATACTCGCAGGTGGACAGGGTGATGAGCTGGTCGCCATATTCCGCGGTCACTCCCGTGTCATAGAGGGCCAGATCCTTGCACTTGGAAATGAACTCGTCAAAGGCCGCCGCATCCGCCGCATTGACAAAGTGGTAATACTTGAATCCCTCCTCCGAGTAGGCCACCGTCTTGAAGGCGGCGATCACCTCATACTCGCCAAAGCTGTCCAGGGTGTCGAACCGGATGGTCTTGTGCTCCCGGTAGAAGTCCTCACTCTCGTACCTGCACAGGTCGGAGAACATGCTGCCGTTGTTCATGTGATGGCCGTACAACACTAAATTATCGGAGATGCCGATGTCGCAGTTCTCCTGCAGATAGGGCACCCCATAGCTGCTGTAGGATCGGTCAAAGGCGTGCTTCAGATAGAAGTTGGGGTCATCCCTGGTCTGCATGACGGGGTAGTCGATCCGGGTGCCGGGGATGGAGATCCACCCCACCAGGTCGCTGTTCTGGGCGTACACCTGGGCGTACTTGGCGAAGGCGGCCTGCTCCGGCGTGAGGGCGATCTGGCTGTCCTCCCCATCCCCGTGGGCCGTGTCCCGGCTGGGCTGGACCAGCCCGGCCGCCTGGTCAAACAGGGCCTCGCTGCGCCGCTCATCCAGAAGCCCAAAGCCCAGCATAGCCCCGGAGAACAGGAACAGGGCGGCACAAAGGGCCGCCCCGGCGATCATCCATCTGCGTTTCGTCTGGCTCATTTCAGTCTCCTCCTTTTTTTCCTGTGGTCTGCCTGATCCTTCCAAATACCCCCTCACCGAATTTGGTGGTCATCAGGGCATAGAGCTTGGTGTCATGGGGGAACCGGTTGATGAAGGGCACCAGGGCGCTGCCATACCGGATGAGGCCGCAGCCGGCGTCCGCATTGGTGACGTAGCTCATCTGCTCGTTGGAGATGTTGAGGAGTTTGGCCAGTTCCTCCCGGTCAGAGGCCGCCTGGTTGAGCATGACGATGAACTCCGAGTTGGAGAGCATGGTGCGGGCCTGGACGGAATCCAGCAGGTACTCCACATTCTGGGTGATGGCGGTGGGGTACCAGAACCAGGGCAGAATAGAGGGTCAGGGCATTCTTGATCTTTCTGCCCATGGGCAGGCTGCGGGTTTCTTTTTTTCGCTTGCTTTCCTTATGAAGCAGTTTCATTTTGGTTGTCCTCCTTAAATTGAAAGATACGCTCCACATCCTCATCGGACAGGAGCTCATACCGGACTTCCGGCTCCTGGATATTGGCAGGGTCGCCGGGGGAGAGGCGGCTGATGGTCATGCCTGCCACGGCATGTTCTGTGCCGCCGTGTACGTAAGCGGGAGCGCCTCCATCGGTGGTGTACTTGACGTTGGGATGTTTCAAAAGGTCGTACTTCTCATCCATCAGGGGAGCTTCCCCGCGAATAAAAAGCAGAGCCAGGTTGTTATCCAGCATACGGACCTCATCAGGAGTCATCAGTTCCCGGCCCGTAAGCTGGTTGTTGGTGGAATAGCTGCCGGAATGCCCGGTGCTTTTGCCGTAGGTGTCCAGCCATACGGTCGATTTTCCGAGATAGCTTTCGGAAATCAGCTTGTGAGTGCTGGTTTCGTTCCCGCCAAGATAGAGCAGCC